>DAOTAI010000001.1:0-28005 GCA_035593865.1 Acidobacteriota bacterium | reverse complement strand
CCGGATCGAGCTTCTGCCTCCGGATACGGTTCCGAAGAGCCACTGACACAGCCCGTTTCGCTCGCCGTTGGCCGACAACGTATTTATCCAGCTCCTGGACTATCTGTCGGGGAGTCATCTCGTCCAGGTTGCGAACGATTTCTTCCGGCTCGTTATTTATCTGATACATCCTCATTTTAGAAAAGTGGCGGCTCTACAATACTTCGATTGTTATGGTCGAATTGGTGTAAACGCAGATTTCAGACGCTATTTTTAGCGACTCTTCAGCGATTTCTCTGGCGGTTTTCGAGGTGAACCGACATAGAGCACGAGCGGCTGCCAACGCGTAGGGCCCTCCTGAGCCAATGGCAAGGACTCCGTCATCCGGCTCCATCAGATCTCCATTCCCGGAAATAAGGAAAGAGGACTTTTTGTCGGTAACGATCAGCAAGGCCTCTAAGTGCCGCAGAATCTTGTCCGTACGCCAGTCTTTCGCCAACTCAACCGCAGCGCGTGCAAGATTCCCATGAGACTGCTCGAGTTTGTTTTCGAAGCGGGCAAACAGAGAAAAGGCGTCCGCTGTTGAGCCTGCAAACCCCGCAACGACCTTTCCATCGTGCAGGGTCCTGATCTTTCTGGCGTTGGTCTTAAGAATCGTATCGCCCTGGCTGACTTGTCCGTCACCCGCAACCGCTACCTCGTCGCCCCTGCGAACCAGTATAATCGTCGTTCCGCGCAGGCCCCTCATGGTTGGTAAAGTATAATATAAGCTTCGCGGAACGCGCAAAACGGCGGGAAATGCGGGACTCGGGGGAACCGCTTAGTGATTTCAATGTACCACGATACGGATTTTCTTGTTATCGGCAGCGGAGTCGCTGGCTTACGGGCGGCGATCGAGTTGTCGTCCCATGGCCGGGTTCTGATCCTCACCAAGTCTCGAGCGGACGAGTCCAACACGGAGTACGCACAAGGGGGTGTGGCCGTTGCGATGAGCGACGAGGATCAGATCGGGCTCCACTACGAAGATACCATCCGGGCCGGAGATGGTCTGTGCAGCGGCGCGGCGGTGCGTCTGCTGGTCGAGGAGGGCCCGGCCAGGATCATGGAACTGATTGAATGGGGAACGGAGTTTGATCGCGAGGGGGCTAAACTCTCCTTCACTCGCGAAGGAGCCCACAGCCGGAAACGAGTCCTTCACGCCAAGGGAGATGCGACGGGCCGCGAAATAAACCGTACACTCTTAAGGAAAGTCAACAGTCTTCCCAATGTCACCATTGTTCCCTATGCCTTCGCCCTTGCTCTCTCACTCTCCGGAGATCGGTGCGATGGCGCTTTATACCTGCCAAAAGACGATTCTCGAGTCCACCATGTGAAAGCGAAGGCGGTCCTGCTCGCAACCGGGGGAATCGGCGCTACCTACCGTGACACCACTAATCCCGACATCGCCACCGGCGACGGTCATGCGCTGGCGTTTGAGGCAGGCGCGGCCCTGGCCGATATGGAATTTGTCCAGTTCCATCCGACCGCGCTGAAGCTGCCCGGAACTCCTCGTTTCCTTTTGACCGAAGCGATGCGAGGCGAAGGGGGCAAGCTGATCAATGTCCGCGGCGAGAGGTTCATGCCCAATTACCACCCACTGGCCGAACTAGCTCCTCGCGACGTGGTGTCGCGAGCGATTTTCAACGAGGCCAACCGGACTGGAAGTGATTTGGTTTATCTGGACCTGACCAACCTGCCTGAAGGTTTTATCAAACAACGATTCCCCGGTATCTACGCCACCTGCAAGAGTTTCGGACTCGACATTACGCTCAATCCTATCCCAGTCTTCCCGGCCGCTCACTACATGATGGGGGGCGTTCTTACCGATCTTCACGGCCGGACGACGATTCCGGGACTCTTTGCGGCCGGCGAAGTGGCCTGCACCGGAGTTCACGGGGCAAATCGGCTTGCCAGCAACTCACTTCTCGAAGGATTGGTTTACGGGGCACGTGCCGGTTGCGCTATGGCCGTCGGCCCCAGAAAACCGTACACGCCGCGTTTGACAGAACTCTGCTCTGTCGACTGGCGAGAGGAGCGATCTGATACGCCCCCGCCAGAAGAGACAATACGCCGAACCATGAGTGAGTTGGTTGGTATTGTCCGTCAGGAGCAGAAACTGCGAGAGGCTGCAGAGCGCCTGGAGAAGATCCCCTTCGGTGCCGGCCAGGATCGGTCCACCCTTGAGGCCAATAACAAATTAACCAACGCCAGACTCATTACTTACGCAGCCCTTAACCGACTGGACAGCCGCGGAGCACATTTCAGGCTCGACTATCCGGACAAGAACGACAAGCAGTGGAAGAAACGTCAGATAGCATGCTACGATCGAGCTGAACGGCGAGTACGATACTGGACTGCGGAGATAGGAGGAACGAGAGTGTGTCATTCGTAAGGCACCTGGAATGCTCTCGTTGCGGCCATACCATTGAGAGCATCGAAACATCCAGCGTCTGCCCTCTTTGCCAGTCTCCTCTGCTTGTTCGTTATGACCTTCACCAGGTCAAACGCCACATTAAGAAAACAGCTCTCCTTGATCGCCCGCCGGATATGTGGCGCTACCTCGAAGTCATGCCCGTCGATGGCGAGGAAGATATCGTCACGCTGGGAGAAGGTTATACCCCTTTGCTTCCCCTGCCTGGTCTGGCGGAGTTGGCCGGTCTGCGGTCCCTTTACATGAAGGACGAGTCCGGGAACCCCACCGGCACGTTCAAGGCTCGAGGATTATCAGCAGCCGTCTCGATGGCCCGCAGGTTGGGTCATAAGAGACTGGCTATCCCATCTGCCGGCAATGCCGGAGGCGCCCTGGCCGCTTACGGGGCACGTGCCGGGCTTGAGGTATTCGTCGCCATGCCGGTGGATACTCCTTCGGCGAATGTCATGGAATGCCGCATGACCGGCGCACGGGTCGAGCTTGTACCCGGTCTGATCGGGGACGCCGCCAAACGCGTCAGTGAACTGCACGCCTCGGAAGGCTGGTTCGATCTGTCGACTTTGAAAGAGCCGTACCGCCTGGAAGGAAAGAAAATTCTGGGCTATGAGATCGTGGAGCAATTTCGTTGGGACGTCCCCGACGTTATCGTTTGCCCGGTAGGCGGGGGAATGGCCCTGATCGGTATCTGGAAGGCTCTCGAGGAAATGGAGGAGTTGGGGTGGATCACTTCCAAGAGACCGCGAATGGTCGCGGTTCAGTCCGAGGGGTGCGCTCCGATTGTCAAGGCGTTTCGGGACGCTGCTATGACTTCTGAACCCTGGACCAAGGCACAGACTTTCGCGTCAGGCATTCGCATCCCGAAACCCTTCGGTGATTCGCTGATTCTACAGGTTTTACGTGACAGCCGCGGCCATGCTGTGGCGGTACCGGAAGAGAGCATTTACTCGGCCGTACAGCAGGTCAGTCGCGAAGAAGGTCTCTTCATCTGTCCGGAAGGCGCAGCCGGGTGGGCCGCCATCCAGCGCCTTGCTGAGAGCGGCTGGATCAAGCCCGAGGAGAAGGTCGTTTTTGTGAATACCGGCGCGGGTTTGAAATACATCGACGCTCTCAGTAAGTTCGAGAAGGAGCACCAACCCGTGGGTGTCAGCGGAGAGACCAAATAGGAACTTTTTTTTACAACTTTGAAAACAAGCTGGCATCATAATAAATGTCGGGTAACATGAGGCGGGCCACGGCAACTTCTCTCCTCCTTAGAGGTCCTGACAGGACACCCCAAAAGCCGACCCGCCTCCCCCGGCCGAGGAACAAACGGGAAAAAAGGGCACGAAGCTTTCGTGCCCTTTTTGTTTTGGTGTCCAAGAATCTGCTTACGATTTCTCCAACTGGCTCGCGTGCCCAGATAACCGCAGGCACTTCGGTCCCTACTGGTTTTCCGTCAGTCGGATGGCTTCCCTGATCAGATTGGTGAAGTCTGCGCGATAACCCTGAGGATCAAAGCGCCGGCTGGTCTCCGCGATTTCCAACATTGACTGAAAAGTGGCCGAGCCCTTGAATGGGGAGTTGCGCAGAATCATCCCGAAACCGGCAACAGCCGCGGCAAAACGGAAATCCTCAGAGGCTTGCTCAAAAGTCTGGAGACGACCCACCACCGGGACTTCCAGGCGACGACTTGTATCCTCGTTCGGGAGCTTGTATCGCAGTTTGACTGTCAGCAATTCGCCACTGGGTGTGGCTGCCGGACTTTTCTTCTGGTACTTGAGCGGTTCACCTTGGGGAAGGTCGATCGGCACACCTGTCGGAACAACCTCGTACAATGCCGTAACCGTGTGACCGGCACCGATCTCACCGGCATCTTTGCGATCGTCATCGAAGTCTTGATGCGCCATGACCCGGTTCTCATAGCCGATCAGGCGATAAGCCGTGACTTCCAGCGGATTGAACTCTACTTGAATCTTGATGTCTTTGGCGATGGTCACCAGGGTCCCGCCGATTTGCTCGACAAGGACTTTACGTGCCTCGTTCAGACTGTCGATGTAGGCATAGTTTCCATTGCCTTTGTCGGCAAGTTTCTCAAGCATCGAATCCTTGTAATTCCCCATGCCGAAACCGAGCGCAGTCAGGTAAACACCTTTTGCGGCATGCTGCTGAAGCAAGCGCACAAGCTCACCCTGGTTGGTGATTCCGACATTGAAGTCACCGTCGGTGGCCAGGATGACGCGATTAACTCCCCGGGGATTGAAGTTCGCCACTGCCTCACGGTACGCCAGGTCGATGCCGGCGCCTGCATTCGTAGACCCACCGGCCTGGAGGCGTTCGAGGGCATCCAAAATTCTCTGCTTCTCGCTTCCCGGCGTCGAAGGCAATACCAGGCCCGAAGCGCCGGCATAGACGACGATAGTGACTCGGTCGGTCGGTTTGAGTTCCTCCACGAGCAGGCGCATAGCTTGTTTGACAAGCGGGAGCTTTGTCGGCGTTGCCATCGAACCGGAAACGTCAAGTAAGAAGACCAAGTTGGCGTCCGGTCGTTCAGCGGAGGGCAGCTCCCGGCCTTTTAGCGCAATCCTGACCAGACGATGGGCCGGCGCCCAGGGTGCCTGTGCCACTTCAGTATGGACCGAGAATGGAGAGTGGTCGGTAGGCGGTTCGTATTGATATGGGAAGTAATTGACCATCTCCTCAATACGCACAGCGTCCGGCGGCGGTAGTCGGCCTTCCCGAATGAAGCGTCGGACATTCGAATAAGAAGCGGTGTCGACGTCGATCGAGAACGTAGAGAGCGGGTCCTTGGCGACAGCCGTCATCTCGTTATCATCCTGATAATCGTAGGACTCGGTATTGAAGTCTTCGTCCCATGTTTCCATCGGAGGGCCGGGCAATCGCGCAGGAGACGGCGCCAAATAGCCGACAACTCCGCCGGCGATTCCTCGAGCGCCGGCGGCCGCGCTCTTCTCCCGACGCATTGACTCGGCCGTCGGCGCTGCTGGCGGCGCTGGCAGCGGCTCACTGGCCCATGACGCTTGAGCCGGTGCGTTTCTCGGTTGTAGCGCCAGCCGGACTTCGTATGTCTTACCTGCTTCGGCCTTCATTGGTCCGACCTGGCTGGCCTGGAATCCTGACTTGGCTGCCCGGATTCGATACTCGCCGTCTGGCAAAGGGGGCACCGCGAACTGTCCTCGCGTATCGGTGAGCGTCGATTGCACGGTCTTCGATTTCGCGGACGCTACCTGAACGGACGCGCCCGGCAGCGGCGAACCGGATTGGTCGATCACCTGGCCTTTGAAGGCGGGAAGGGTGTTCGCCGGAATCTTCGTCGTCGGGTAGGTTTTCGCAAACTGCCTGCCCTCCGACCTGGCACGCTCAGCCGGTGCTCGTCCAGAAGTATCGGCTGCCTTCTGATCTCTGTGGGCTTCTGTCTGGGCAGGCGGCGCTGGTTCATCGTCATCGCTCACTGCTGGCTCTGCCTGCTTGTTCGCTTCTGACGACCGCGCGAACTCCTGCTGCATTTCACGGGCGATCTCCTCGCGAAGCTGTTCTTGAGCGGGTGAGATTACGATCGGCTGCTTGGCGGTATCCCATGAAAGCAGTAGAACGACGATCAGAGAGGCCGCCGCAGCCAGGGGAGTTCCCCAGCGCAGCACTATAGAGCGCCGGCCGAGACTTCCTCCCAACCGGGAGAGAATGCCGACGTCTTTCACATTATCGAACGCCGCCTGAAGCCGACGGCGCTGTTCAACCTCGAGGCCGACGTCAGATGGCTGGAGGAGGCTTTCGCGGACCAGTTCCAACGTTTCCTTGACCTCCTCCAACTCACGCCTGGCGGATTCTGAGTTCTTCAGGATTTCCGCAATCTCGTTTCGCCTGGCCTCGTCTAATTCGCCCAGCAAGTAGGCCGTCAGTTCATGTTCCTGGTAATCCTGGTTCATTTGACCCTCCTCAAGGTTCTTTCTTTGGGAGGCGCCTCCTCTGAAAGTCGCTTTTTTATGGTCTTCAAACCGGTGTGGATGAGAAATCCAACATTTGTAACTGAGAGATCGGTGATCGAGCTGATCTCCTTATAGCTGAGGCCGTGCTGAAACTTGAGTATGATGACTTCGCGCTGGTTGGCCGGAAGGGTTTCGAGTAGTTCCAGGACCATTGCCAGTTTCTCTTTCCGCTCAAGCTGATCGGCGGGTCCCTCGTCCCTGTCCGGCATACTGTTTTCGATTTCGGTTATCGGATGATTTATATGCCGGGTCTTAACGACGTCCAAAGCCCGGTTCCGGCACACGCGAAACAGCCAGGGAACAACGTGCTCATTCACACTCCCCGGACTCTGGCGGCAAAGCGCCATGAAGGTGTCCTGAACAACGTCCCGCGCAGCTTCCAGATCGCCGGTCAGCCGGCAGGCGTATCTGACCAGGCCGGTTTCATGTTGTTCAAGGATCCTTTTGAGCCAGTCGCCCCGGGAGCTTTCGGGTTTAGCCATGATCATCTCTCCGCGCTCGATCCCAACTCTCACACTGATAATAACGATTGGTTTTAATTTTTCTTAGGAAACGTGCCGGCTTCTCTCGCGTCAGAGTTTCCTGTCATGATAGAAACTCGTTACGCTCATATGCTGAAGTTTGAGGCGCTCGACATCATCGGGTTCAAATCTTTTGCAGAGAAGACCCACGTGGCTTTCGATGACAGGGTGACGTGTGTGGTCGGCCCCAACGGATGCGGGAAGTCTAACCTTTCCGACGCCATTGCCTGGGTGCTTGGTGCTCAAAACGCACGCAACCTGAGAAGCGAGCGAATGGAGGACGTGATTTTCAATGGCACCGCGGCGCGCAAGCCCTCGGGACTTGCCGAAGTCACGCTCACCGTCCGACGAACCGATGAAAATCCGATCGTTCTTGATGAAATCGAACTGACCGAGGAGCGCCTGGAGATCACACGCCGGTTGTATCGCTCCGGCGAGAGTGTCTATTTGATCAACCAGCGCCGCTGCCGTTTGAAGGATATACACCTGTTCCTGGACGCTGCAGGTCTCGGCCTTGCCTCTTACGCCCTGATTGCCCAAGGCAATATCGAATCATTCCTTAGTTCAAAACCGATGGATCGCCGCGCCATCATTGAGGAGGCGGCCGGGATCCTTGGCTACAAGAGCCGCCGGAAAAGCGCTGAATTGAAGCTCGAGCTGGCTCAACAGAACCTGCTGCGTGTGAATGACATTGTCAATGAAGTCGAGCGGCAATTGCGTTCACTCAAGAGGCAGGCTGCCAAAGCGCGGCGATACAGGGAGCTGCGTGATGAATTCCGGGATGTGCAACGGCGAAAGTTTGCGCTCGAAGCCCATAATTTACTTGAGCGCCTCGAAGTGAGCCGCATTGAGGCTGGTGCTCTGCGTGATCAGGAAGAGCTGCTCAGGGAGAAGCTTCGTGCCGCAGAGGAGGCACATCGCATCGGGATGGAGACGCGAGACCGTCTGGAAAAGCGGTTGACCGAAGTTAGACAGGCGCTGGCGGCCGCTCACCTGGAGGTCGATCGATCTACAAACTCGATTCAGTATCACGAAGATCAAATAGCAGCACTGACTAGGAAGATAGCGCTTTCGACTGATGAGGCTGAAACCCTGAATCGCACTTTGCAAGAGGTTTCCGGAGAACTTACCCGTTTCCGGGAAGAGCGAATCAAGCTTGAGACTGATAAACAACAGGTCGACGAGGTAATTGCGCAACACCGGCAACAGTTGGACAAATACGGGAGCGAAGTGCAGCAGGGCGAACGGAAACTGGAAGGTCTCAGGGGTGATTACCTGAGGCTGACGGCCGAAATATCCTCATTGCGCAACTCGATCGAACAAATCCGCCAACGACGTGCTGCCGCTGCGGCTCGCCGAGCCAGGCTGGAGAAAGAGCAGTCGGCCGTCAGTCAACAGCTCGCACAGAATAAGGCTCAACTCGACGAATTTCAGCGAATCATCAGTGAAAAGCAGAAAGAGCTGGAGAGACTTCGCGCCGTCTTGGAAGAGCAGGACGAGCGCCGGCAGGAACTGGAAGAGCAGCTGGCGGTCGTCAGGGCGGAGGCTTCGGAGTTGCAGCGCCAGGCAATCGCGTGCCGGGAGCGGCTTGAATCCCTGCAGGAGATTGAGGTAAGTCATTCGCAATACAGCGAAGGGGTTCAGAAGTTTCTGAATTATTTGCAGCAGAGCCGTGCACTGTCCACAGCCGGAACACTGGCGGAATCGATTGAAGCAGATCCCGAGTATGAGCGCCTGATCGAGGAAGTCCTGGATGAGGAACTCGAGTATGTGCTAGTTGACTCGTTGGATGAAGCTGCACGCGGGGTGCTTGAGCTGAGGAACCTGAAAGGCGGGAAGTGCACCTTTCTAACGCTCACGTCGAAGAACGGTTTTGGGACACCCGACTGGGACGGACAAGAACTGCCTCCGAACAAAGACGAGGGCATCCATGGAACTCTCGTCCAACTCCTGAGAATGTCGCCCCAGGTGGAGGAGGCCTTCAAGCGTGTTCTGCCGGAGAGGGCAGGTTCGGTGGTCGTCTCGGACCTCGATCGAGCCTTTCAACTGGCTCATGCCTACCCCCAGAAGAGTTTTTTGACACTGGAGGGGGAAGTTCTCACTCCTCGAGGCTTGCTTTCCGCGACTGCTGTCCAGTCTAAGAAGCTCGGCCTTCTTGCTCTGAAACGACAGAAGAAGGAACTCGAAAAGAAGCGGACTCAAGTAAACGCCTTGCTGCTGGAGATGCAAAGAAAAGAGGAAAGGATCAAGAACGAGCACGAGGCTGTCTGCGGTATTTGTTCCTCCACGCAGGAGAAGATCTACAAGATCGAGAAAGAAAACATCGCGCTTACTCATCAGCAGCAACAAGCCGAGAACGAACGAAAAAGATTGGAACAGGCCGCCAGGGTCCAGGCCGAGGAGGCCCGCCAGATCGAGGAAGAGGACGCCGGACAGGTTGCGCTGGGTGGAGGACTGGAAGATCAGCTGCGCGAGAAGATGGCCAAGCAGGCAGAAATGGAACGCTTCGAGGCTGAGGCCCAGGCAGCGCTCCAGCAATTGCGAAACGAGCTTGCCAGGGCACAGGAGCAATTCCACCTGGTCAGCACCGACAAGAAAGTAATGGAAGAACGGCTGGCCGCGTTGCAGCGAACCGTGCAGCGGGTCGAGGAACAGAGACTTTCGCTCGAGGCGAGGATCAAAGCTAATCGTCAGGCGAAAACCCAGGATCAGCAGCGGCTCAATGAGCTAAACGCGGAGTTGTCGAACTTGCGAACTCGGCTGGATGAGTTTCGGCAAAGCGAAGACCAGCTGAAAGTGGACCTTCAGCAAATTGAGGCGGAGTACGACGAGTGGAAGCGGCATCAGCCGCAGATCGAGCAGGAACTCGCACGACTTCGGGGCGAAGCGGGTGAACTGCGGGAGAAACGAACAAAGTGCGAGATCGAAACCGCCAGACTGGAGACCCAGCTGGAAAACACTGGCGCCCAATGCTTCGAAACGCTCCAGCAGCCAATTCAGGAACTGGTCGGGGAGTTTACCCCGTCAGAGGCGGAAACACTCGAGGACGTGACAGCTTCTTATAACGACCTGCGGAACCGCCTGGAGGAGTTCGGCCCGATCAATATGACCGCGCTCGAGGAGTATCAGGAGAACGAAACGCGATACACCTTCCTGGTTCAACAAAGGCAGGATATCGAGGCTTCCATCGCCGACACCACCCGTGCCATCCAGGAGATCAACCGCCGCAGCCGGGAGAAGTTCGCCGAGGCCTTCCAAGCGATTAACACCGGTTTCAAGGAAGTTTACGCCAAGCTGTTCGGCGGGGGCGATTGCGGAATTCAGCTGATCGACGAAGAAGATCTTCTGGAAAGTGGAATCGATGTCTACGCGCAACCGCCCGGCAAGAAGGTCCAAAACATCATGCTGCTGTCAGGCGGTGAGAAGGCGATGACCGTCCTGGCCCTTCTCGTCGCGCTCTTTAACTTCCGCCCGAGCCAGTACTGTGTTCTGGATGAAGTCGATGCGCCGCTTGATGATGCCAACGTCGGCCGATTCACGAACCTGGTTCGAGAGATGTCCCAACGGACCCAGTTCGTGATCATCACTCACAACAAGCGAACCATGGAAATCGCCAACTACATCTACGGCGTCACCATGGAGGAACCCGGCGTCTCCCAAGTGGTTTCAGTCAGGTTCTGAAGAGCGGCTAGTTCTTGATTTCCCTGATCTTAATGTTCTTGAACCAAAAGACGCTGCCGTGATCCTGGAGGACGATGTGTCCCTTCTTCGCCAGGCCGTAGTCGGGAGCTTCCTGCCACTTGCCCGAATCGCGAAGCTTGTTCCATTCGTCGGTCCAGCGCTCGAACTCGAGGATCTTCTTGCCATTCAGCCAGTGCTCGACATGCGAACCATTGACGACGATGCGGGTGTTGTTCCATTCCCCGACCGGCTTTAGTTGCTTCTGGGCGTCGTCTGGAACATGCATCGCATAGTTCGCTCCCGTCTTCTGCCACTCCTCGAGTTTCTGCGGGAAGCCCACGTCGTCGATGAACTGGTACTCGGGACCGGTCATCCAGGCGGCCTTGTACTTCGGGTCCTCAACCACTCCGTACATGATGCCGCTGTTACCCCCCTTGGAGGCCTTCCAGTCGATGTTGATTTCGAAATTCTCGAACTCCTCGTCGGTGACGAGGTCGGCTCTCAAGTCGCTGCCGTAATTACCCTCGGTTCCAACCGATTTCAAGGTGCAGCCTTCAATAGTCCAGGATGAGATGTCCTGGCCGTTGTACCCGTGCCAGCCCTTCATGGTCTTGCCGTCGAAGAGGAGTTTCCATCCTGCGGCTTTCTCGGCCGGCGTCAAGACATTGGCATTCTCGCAGTCGACGCTCTTCATCTGACCTGCAAACCCTAGAATGATCGCGGTGCACAATATGAACTTGCCTGTCATAGTCTTATCCTCTGTAAAAGATTACCACGGAGTATCAAGTAACGACACAGGCTCTGTTTTGGTGATTCCGGCAGGGACGCCGTTACTAAAAGACAAAAGGTCGTGACTATCGCCACAAGTCAGGCGTGGCTTCTTTCCTATAATCACCGCAACATACTCGAGAAGTAAGTCGCGCGACAAGTTCTTGGAAAACACTGCAGGAAACGCAGTTAGGCGGAGCTTTAGCTAAATGGGGCCAGAAGGACAGGCTTGCGATGGGCTTACTCAAGAGGGTTTTTGAAAAGGCATGGGGACGTGATACCGGCCAGGTTTCAGGAGATGGTATAAACGCGGATGCCGCCTTTCTAGATCTGCACGAATACTCCAATCGGAACATCTATTTCGGAAAAGAAAGCTGGATTTGTTCCAATTCCGATTCACCAGGACAATTGAGCGAGGCGGACAGGTTTTATTCCAGCATCATTGAGAAAATTGACCAGTTGAGTGGAAGAGAGATTCGGGAGGCCGCACGCCGATTGTGGAGTGAGGAGCCCGATTCCGCTCGAAGCTGTTGCCTGATGGCTTATGGTCTGCGACTAAGCGGCCGCCCGGCTGAAGCTGAAGAGACTTTGAAAGCATGGATGCGCCGCAACGGTGAAGATGCTGTCTTCTTGATCCATCTCGCCCGGCTTTATGCGGAGAGCGGCGATCAGCCGCGTGCCGAGCTGACTCTTTGGCGCGCCCTTAAGCTTGATCCGAACGAGATTCATGCGGTCGAGTGGTTTACCTCGATCCATCGGGAACGGTTTGGTCAAAGCGAGTATTTGAGGGCCCTTGAACAGCTTACTTCTTTCCCCGGCAGTTGGCGGCCCCAACTGTGGCTCGCCCAGGCGCTGCTTGAGGATGGCCAGTTCGACAAGGCTCGGCGATACTATCAGCACGCCCTTTCAGTTCTTGACGAGGTGCCAAGCGAGGTGATGATGTCGATCTCGGAAGCGCTCGGCAATGCCGGCAGGATCGTGGATATCATCACCCTGCTGGGCGATCGCTTTAAACCGGAAATCCATGGCCTCAGGGTTGCGAGCAACCTCTTGCGGGCCTACCTCGAATTGAAGGACCCGGAGAAGGCGCTTGAGGTTCTGAGGCAGCTGTTCGCTTTGAAGAGACCCGAATGGGCCGAACAACTGCGATACTGGGCAGAGCAAATTGACTCTCAACTCGCCAGCCAGACCAAACGATCCAGCTCGAAGGCCTCCCCCGTCTCAGTTCTGACTTTGGAGAACCCCGTCTGGGCTCATCATTTGGCGAACAGTAATCTCCTGCTCCCGCCCAAGGGAGATAAGGCAGTACGAATAGCGTTTTTATCGTGTTCGTTCTCCGGACCAGCCGAAAGTACAGGGACGTCCGAGGGTGACGACCGGTGGACGCGCCTGGTTCCCCTGTTTCTCGCTGAGCAGGTGCATATGTTGACTACGGCCCGTTGCCTTGCCTTGGTCACCATAAAGACCGGCGGAAGCGGCTTCTACGTGGCTACGACACCTTTCGGAAAACAGGCGCTTCGGAAGATGGGCCACAAAGTAGACGCCGACTTTGTGGTTCACGGACACATCGATGCCGGTCAAACGCCTTGGGAGATCACGCTGAACCTGGAGAGCGTCGAGGACAGCGGATCATCCGACGCCCTGGTTGGCAGCCTGCAACCGTCGAACCCCGGAAACGATCTTCTCGAGCTTTCCCGGCGTATACAGAGAATGATTCTCAAGGAAGCCGGGGTTCACCGCTCCTTGCGCCCGATCGACTATCGGCTTCCCCTCGGTGAATGTTTTAACTCGTACCTTGACGGCCTCTGTGATTCATTGACCCTTTCAGCGGCAGTCCACAACTGGAGCCCCGGACTGCTTTATGATGAGCGAAGCTTGCTGGATCGTCTTCTTAACCTGGCGCTCGAGGACACCAGCAGTGACGTAGCCCGTCTCATGTTCGTGGGCGCCCTGGCAAAAAGCAAGGCTTCCGGATCCGGAGTGTTCAGTCATTACGAATCATCGGCAAGAAAGCTCTTGCAAGACTACCCACTGACAGGAATTGCCGCTCAGTCGGCCGAAGCCACACTCAACGAACTCTAGAAATTCGGGACTGTCCCTGAATTACCGGCGCCAACCGGACGTCGGCCGGGTACGACTCGCGGGGTTTCGATACAACGCGCCACCAAACAAGCGCGTTGTATCGAAATCAGCACCTGCTACTCACCTCTTCGCGGCCGAAGTTCGACCCTGGAACTGGACAGTCCGACCCCATTACCACATAAGCGCTCAAACAAGAAATCGCATTTTTGTCCCGAAGGGGACAGAGCAAGATAGCCCAGGGTACCGTCTTTCAGGTTCTCTTTCAGGGAACCGACTGAAACAAAACCGAAGAACCTGTTATCGCTTGCTTTTGCTCTGCGATCTGATCGCCTTCAAATGACGCTCAAGGAGAGTCACATCGCAGGGATCCATACCTTTGTCGATCTTCCTCAACCACTTGTCGTAGGCCGCCCTTAACAAAGCCATGCCCGTTTCGTTTACATCAGACGAACGTATTGCAAAATCGTCGTCTATTTCGCAGATGTCTTGCACAAGCTGGCGAACAAGTAACCCTTCACGGTGGAGGAATGACACAATGCTAAAAAACCTCTTGATAATCGAACTGCGGGGTTCGGGATTGCCTGGCGTCCTCGTGTGCCACGAAACCTGGTCGATGGTGAAATCCTTTGACATTTTGAGGTCTTCGGATTCCCTGCGGAGCACTGACCCGCCTTAACATACATGTCAGCCTCTCTACTGAAGGAGCCGGAGTCGAAGTTTTGTTTCAAAATGTCGAAACTCATCACATAGTCCGTCTTCATATCGACAGAATTGGGAACGAGCTGACTCAAGCTGTTCCGCTAAGACTTCCCGTTCTCCCAAGAGCAAAGACAGGACTATCGTGGTTTCGATGGCGCCCAGGACTTCGTCCGCTCGGGTGGGTGACGACCAATAGCGGTATTTCCCGTCGAGGATGTATCCTACATTTGCTCCAGCCGTTCCCGTCCAGCCGTCGTCTGGCAGTCCGAGTAGTTCTCCCACGATCTGTTCTATCTGGTTATTCCGAACACCGACGAATGGCGCAATGTCGTCTCGGGTACCCAACGGACCGGTATCCACCCAAAATGAGAAAGCCTCATCGAATCTCTGCAAATGCATGCGACCGCTCCTGCGGAATCCCCGGCTGACCAGACCTTTTGATACGGCGCTTCGTAGCTTCAACTAGCCTCAGAAAGGTTGCGCTTCAGACTATAGTTAGCCTCTAATTCTAGCCGCTCCGTCGTCGGCTCTACTGGACCTCCGAATTATCCTCACAGGTCTCCCCAGTCGAAACCACTGCTCGGGAGAGACGGAGGCTGATACTCATCCTCGAACCAGACGGTTGCAAATTCCAGATCATTGGCGTGTCGAAACAGAACTTCGCGGAGCCGCGGACCGAGAATCACCACCTCGGGGTTTTCCGCCAGAAACCATGCGCCGCTTTCCATCTTCCGAAAACGTTTCAGAAGCAAAGGATCGTACGAAATCGATCGCACGGCGCCACAGTCACACCTTTCTGGTTTGATATTTCCCGGTGCTGCATTTACAGCTGATTCCGCTAATAACTGTGACAGGGAGGGCAGGGGTTCACCCGCCCATGGCAAATCAGGCCTCCACTGCGCCTGGACCGGTCGGAACCAAATGCCCTTCATCTGCGTTTGCAAGGCTCTCACTATCTCGTTTTGGACAAGAATCGCGCTGGCGTCGGTAAGCCAGACAGTGCGCGGCTCAGAAACGAGCCAAACCTTTAAGTCGCCTGTCTGCCTCCGGTGTCCTCTTCCGCATCTCACACACGCCTCGCTTGTATGGCTGCCTCCAGCCTCGATCGCACATAGTGGAGATTCCAGCGCGAAGAGCATCAGCCTGCACCCCCTTACGGAACTCAATTCGCAAACAACTTGCCAGGCGAGGTAAGCCTGCTCGGTCCTCCGGCTGCTGTGCCAAGTGCGAATGGCGCTACTGACCTGGTCCAGCAGCTTTGGATTGTCCATGGTAACCGTCTACCGTATAATCCCCGACGTCAGTCTGTAAGTCAAAGATAAAAGAGAAATTAACTCGAAGCCGAGAAGGTAAATCAGCCTAACCGACGCAACCAATCCCGCCGATGGACTGAGAAGCCTTTGCTACAGCTGCCAGGAGGGATGTAAAGCGCGAAAGCTGATCCGACACACAGAAAAAAGTCTGGCGGGTTGAGTTAGTCTAGATGGGCGAGTGCCAATCAGTCAGAACATGGATATTACCCACCCGAACTACCTCTTCTATGCAGAGCGGTTAATTCGAAAGCTTCTGGAGCACTGCAAGGACCATCCCGCCATCATCGGTTACCAGATCGACAACGAGACGAGCTCCTACGGCACTGTTGGACCAAACGGTATCGTGCACATATCCTGATCACGGTACCTGGAAAACGGTATCCTGGGCTATCTTGCTTAGTCCCTATCGGGACAAAAAGCCGAACATCTTCACCTCGACCCGGCAGCTGGGGCTTTGACGCGGGACAAACATCGTGGCAGCTTAAAGAAATGAAACCTAAGAACAAGATTCTGTCCTTTAACGGAGTATCGACCGGTACAGCCTTTTGGGTGATCGTCCTCGTCGCAGCCACCACGTGGAGCCTGACGGCTGGGAATGAAGGAACGGCCGCGGAGTCCGGGTGGCGATCCCTCCCTCTGGTGACCGGGGGCAAAGTGGACCCAAGCTGGATCCATGTCGGTTGGGGTGGTTTCTTGGTGGACGATGGCGCCTTGCGGACGGCCCCTGATCCGAGGGGCTTGGGATTGTTGGTCTATACAAAGGAACGTTTCGGCAATTGCCAGATTCGCGTGGTGTTCAAGGTCAAAGACGACAAGTCGAATGCGGGTGTTTACGTCCGATTGGCCGACGGCATCCTCGACCGGGCAACGACACCTGGTCCGGCGTTCGACCGTGACGCGAAGGGGAAAATGTCGCCCGAATCAATGGAGCGAGTGAAGGCTGCCGCGGAGCGCGAGGAGGGACCGTGGTTCGCGGTTCATCAGGGCTATGAAGTCCAGATTCTGGCGAGTGGCGACGCCTGGCACCGAACCGGAGCCATCTACTCGCTCGCGCCTGCCACTGGCCAGTCTCGAAAGGCGCCCGGCGAATGGCAAACTATGATCATTACACTGGCAGGCGAGCGGATTACGGTCAATCTCGACGGAGAAGACATCTCAGAATTCGATCCGACGAGCCCGGATGTGCGGCCAAGAAAGGAATGGTACGAGCCGAAACGAGAGCCAAAGCGACCCGAAGCTGGCTACCTCGGCTTACAGAACCACGACCCGGGAGAGCTTGTGTGGTACAAAGAAGTGAGCGTGCGACCTTTGCCGCCTACCGTCAGAAAATGAGGGCATCGGTCAAACACGCCCACGCGTGGTAGTCCTCCAGAAGGTTTGGGTCGCACCGGTCCGACCCACTTTTCCTACCGAGTGCGAATGGCGTTACGAACTTGGCCCACAGCTTTGGCTTGACGACGAGTTAATGAGGGAATTCAGCGTTGTGATTGAGAAGAATTCCGACGGATTTTACGTAGCCTCCGTGCCTGCCCTTAATGGGTGTCACACCAAGCCAGTCGCTTGATAAGCTGATCGAGAGTACTTCACGTTAGGCGACAAGGCACATCGTGTTGTATGATCACAGGCAGTGGAAACCGAAATGGACTGGAGAGAATACATTAGCGCAGACCCGGATCGGTGCCACGTAAGGGCTTGCATTAAAGGTACCAGGATATTTGTCTCCGTTATTCTTGATAACCTTGCGGCAGGCGAGAGCCAAGAATCGATTCTGAGAAGCTATCCGAGTCTTTCACTAGAAGCCATCCGGGCTGCAATCGCTTACGCGGCAGATTTAGCGCGAGAGGAAGTACTCTCTCTTTCTGCCTAAGACGATGCTCTTCAAGCTCGACGAAAATCTCCCGATCGAGGCCGCTGAGTTATTTCGGAAATCTGGCCATGGCGCTCCATGTACTCGATGAGAATCTTGGCGGTGCAGCGGACCGTGAGATCGCAGTCAGATGCCGAGAGGAGAGTCGAGTTTTGGTTACCTTGGATGCGGGATTTGGCGATATTACCCGTTATCCTCCAAACACCACTGCCGGTATTGTTGTTCTGCGGCCAGAGCGGCAAGACAAGCTATCGATCATTCGTCTGGTCGATAGGCTGATTGAGGTTCTCGGCCGTAGACCTCTGCCTGGTCATCTCTGGATTGTCACACCGAACCGGCTACGAATTAGATCTTGAGGAGCGAGCGCCTCGCGAAATCGAAGCGGAAACAGGCAGTCCGGGTCAGATGAAACGGTGGGTCTGCGAGCCAGGGCTCTGCCTAATAGTAGGTGCAGCGGACCCGCCTTCGCGCTTCTTGCATCGTTCGTTTGCTGGTAAGGCCCGGGCGGGCCGCTGGCTTCGAGTTTGGCGAAAATACACATGTCTGTGAAACAGGACAACGCACACTCGCAACCGCCGCGCCACGAGCTGACCTTGCGAGCACAACGGTCAGGCTTGCGACCGGCAGGTTGAGGCGAGGCGCGGCGGTTGAATGACTCGCCGTCTTTTGGCGAATCGTATCGAAACCCGGCGGTTGAGTGACTCGCCGTTTTGTGGCGAGTTGTATCGAAACCCTGGTGGTTGAGTGATTCGCGTTTTGTGCGAATCGTATCGAAACCCGCGCCACGCCTCAACCACTCGGACCGCCTTCGACTCTCCCTCCACCGCGGGCCGGGAGATCACGGGGTTTCGATACACCGCAAAAAACGCGGCACTCAACCGCCGTGCTCTCCCGGCCCGCTCACGCCTCCGAGCTTGACCGGCATGCGCAGACGCTCCATTTCCTGTCGCTTGTCCGGACAGCAGCCTGCTTGTTCTAGCGCTTATGCCCTGAAGGGGTTGCGTATCGTGCACAATACGCAACCCTCCCCAGGTTGTAGAACGAGCCTCGGCTTGTCCACAGGAACCTGCTTGCCATACAATCCCCGACGTCGATCGGTAAGTCGAAGATAAAAGGAGGATTAATTCAAAGCCGAGAACATTGGTCGACCTAGACGCCGCAATCAATCCCCTCGTTTGGGCCGACAAATTATGAGCCAAGCGGGCGCGCAGGACTTGCTGAGGAGGAACACGATTGGAATCAGCCATAAAATGGATCATTTGGTTTGCGCTCATGACACTGGTTATGAGATGGCTCGCCCGAAGCCGATCGCGAAGCGCGAAACCCGCAAATAGCAAATTGCTCTATCATCCCACCAGCACTCTTGTTCTCGGGCTGGTCGGGGGAGGTTTCTTCCTGGCACTCGCAATCCTTTCGTACGTGTTTGCCAATGACACCGGGACCTTGGGTATCAGCTTGTTTTTTGCTGGTTTTGCCCTGCTCGGATTCGTTTTTGTTTGGGAGTACTTTCGTGTACGGCATTCTCTTGAGCCCGGCGGGATGAGGTACCAGAAACTACTTTCTAATGGCGGCAAGCTGCGTTGGAATGAGGTAACGCGAGTTCACTACTCGCAATCGGCAAAATGGTTTCGCCTCGTTACAAAGACGGGCGAGGTCGTTCGCGTATCCGCCATGCTCGTGGGATTGCCAGAATTCGCGCGCGCAGTACTCGACGAGGTTCCTTCGGAGAGCATTGACACGACGACTAGGGATGTTCTGAGGGAGACAGCTGCAGGTCATCCGCCGTCGTTGTGGGCGTAGGTTCTGTCAATGCAAATAACCGCCTAACCTCGCGCTGCAGCGGAGCGGCCCCGGCTTCCCTCCGGCGGAAGCAGGCGTTGAAAGCACGACTGGTGGCTCGAGGCAATTGCTTGGCTGGAGCCGCCCGCTGAACTTATTGGCGTGATATAGATCCCGCTTGGCCCAGCAATCACGGTATGACCTATAGTAATACCAGAAATGAAGAGGCGACATCGTTTGGGCTGATCTCAATCCCGTTGTGGGCCTTGAACAACGAGGTTTGCGGCCGGTTTCGGTCCTCAGCCAAGACGTATTCAACCAGTCTTCGGGTATGGTGATCGCAATGGCGATTACCAGCCAGCCGCAGAAAGCCGGCTTCCCACTGACACTTGAACTGACGTACCCCGCCCTTACCAAAAGGTCTTGGCGCGTCTCCACCGGGAGGAACTGAAAACCAATTGGGAGAATCTGAGCGCGGGGCGTCCGATCGAAAGGATTCCTCCGCTGGAGTAATGTATGACCTCGTTACCTTCGGTGATACGTGCGGAGTATCGGGGCTGCTATCGTCTCCACCTGACTTTTACCGACAATTCAGAGGGCACGGTCGATTTTGCTCGATGGTTGCATGGTCCAATTTTCGAACCGCTGAAGGACCAAGCCTACTTCCGAAAGTTCTTCCTCGACGGGGGGACAGTCTCTTGGCCCAACGGTGCCGACATCGCTTCCGAGACTCTGTATGAGCTCGCGATCCCAGGGCAGGCTGCCTGAGGATTGCTGCAGGAAAATCTGCAAAGCGGCCGACTGCCGTCTCGATTTCAACTCCCCACAGTACAGAAGCTTCACCAAAGCGTTTCGATTACGCAACCTGCTGGTGCACGGGCACACGCAGACCGTGTCCGATACCTGGTCGGTGGCTTGTAAAGGCGCAGATGTGCTCAGCGCACTAGGCGTAGATAGGGAAAAAGAACTGAAGGGCATGATTCCAACGACAGTGGTAGCAGACTGCGAGATTCTTGTTCGTCAAATTCAGGCAGCGGCAGGCTGGAAGGACGATCCTTTCGCGGTGGCCTCCAGAGGCATCTCGGGCACCCCCGCCTTAACACGGCGTTAGGGGTGATTTTGGGTCGGAAGCCATGGGCAAACACCTTGGCGCGTTACTCACCCCCCGCGTCCTGGAGTAGACTCACCTACCCCGAAGTTTTCAGGATTTCAGATACTCCTCTCGCTCTTCTTCCAAGTGCCAGGGCGGCTTGTCATAGACATCGTCGAACAGGGTCTCGACGGCGGGCATCGGCTCTTGCAGAGCCTGTGCAGCTGCCTGCTGGACTTCCTGCAACGCCTCGCTATGCGTTGTCGCGCCAAATGCCGCTGACCAACCTCCCATTTCTTCCAGAGTCTCTTTCATCCGCGTAATCGGATCTCTGCCCGTCCATTTCACGACCTCGGCTTCCTCTCGATAGAGCCGAGGATCATCAGAAGTGGAATGAGGACCCAGCCGATAGGTTCGTGCTTCGATCAAGGTCGGCCCGTTTCCGCTTCTTGCTCGTTCCACGGCGCGGGCGGCAGCTTCGTAAACCTCCAGGAGGTTATTGCCGTCAACAGTCTCGCCGGCAATTCCGTATGCTTTTGCTTTGACCGCGAACCCGTCCGATGCAGTTTGACGCCGAGTGGGAACGGAAATAGCCCATCCGTTATCCTGGACGAAGAAAACCACGGGTGCTTTCCAGACTCCCGCGAAATTCAGGCCGGTATGGAAATCCCCTTCGGAGGTGGCGCCTTCTCCACAATATGCGAGCACGACCACATCGTCGCCTCTCACACGCGCAGCCAATGCGAAACCGGCGGCTTGCGGTATTTGCGTGCCAACCGGGGCGGAAATGCTGACGAAGTTGATATGGCGGAACGAATATTCGGGAGGGAGATTTCTTCCCTTGATTCGATCAGCCCCATTAGCAATCAGATGATTGAAAAGCTCTTTCAGCGCGACGCCACGCATCAAGGGGATGGGATGTTCCCGATAGGTGGGAAAGATCCAGTCGCGAGGGCGTAGTGCACGGGCGCTTCCGATGATCGCCGCCTCCTGGCCAATGCAGTTCAAGAAGGAGTGAAGACGGCCCTGGCGCTGGAGCAGGGTGGCTTTCTCGTTGAAGATCCGGACAGTGACCATCAGCTTGTAAAGCTTTCGAAGCTCATCCAAGGAAAGCTCGACGTCTTTCGCTTTCGCAGCCTCATGCAGACGTTTCGCCATGCTCCATCCTTGCGCCGTCGCCAGCGGCCAGCGTTCGTCGTCTGACCAGCGTCAAAACCGTATAGCTGGCCACAACCTCTTGATTTTGATTGATGACCTCGACGCCCCAGGACACAACACCCTGGTCATCGGTCTTCAAAGTCTTCTGTTTGCAGGCAAGCCGAACCTGGATGGTGTCGCCGATATACACCGGCTTGGTAAACCGCAGGTCGTCCAGCCCGTAATTGGCCAGAACCGGGCCCGGAGCCGGGTCGACAAAGAGTCCGGCCGCAGCGGCGATGACGAAGTAGCCGTGAGCGACGCGCCGCTCGAAGATCGACTCCCGTGCCGCAATATCATCCATATGAGCATAGAAGTGATCGCCACTGACTCCGGCGAAATTGACAATATCGGCTTCGGTAATAGTCCGACGGTGGGTGAGCAGGGTCTCGCCGATCTCCAGGTCTTCGAAGAACTTGCGAAATGGATGCTTTTCTGCCGCCGGGCCGCGCGCGCCTGTCATCCAGACCCCGCACACCCGACTCAGCGTGGTAGGAGAGCCTTGAAGTGCGGTTCGCTGCATGTACTTCAGTACTGACCGGATTCCTCCCAGCTCTTCACCCCCGCCAGCCCGCCCAGGTCCGCCGTGAACCAGGTGGGGAAGAGGCGATCCATGGCCAGTCGATTCCCGGGCGCTTTCAGCATTAATCAGCATTATCCGGCCGTGATAGGCGCCGGTGCCCAGCACTACTTTTCGCGCCACTTGATCGTCAGCTGTGAACAACGAGCCGACCAGACTTCCCCGGCCGAGGCAGGCCAGATCAATAGCCTCCTCGACTGATGCATAGGGCATAACAGTATTGACTGGACCGAAAGCTTCAACCTCGTGAACGGCACGGTTTTTGCCTGGGCGAGCGCAGTAGAGCAATAGAGATGGGAAGAAGGCGCCTTTTTCGGGGTTCCCGCCGATCACTTCAAAATCGTCCGGGTTGCCCCAGACGATCTCTGCCGCCTGCCGCAGCTCGTCGACTCTTTGACGAACCTCCCGAACCTGGCCGCGGGTCGCAAGCGGACCCATGCGGACATCCTTCCGGGTCGGGTCACCGGGTAGCACACCGGCCATACAGTCGGTCAGCGCACTGATCACATCCTCCTCCATACCTGCCGGAACGAGGGTTCGGCGGATTGCCGTACATTTCTGACCGGCCTTCGCGGTCATCTCACGAACCACTTCTTTTATAAAGAGATCGAATTCTTCCGTCCCCGGTGCAGCATCCGGACCAAGCATGCAGAAGTTGAGGGAATCGGACTCCTGGTTAAAACGCACAGAATTTCCGACAATTGCAGGATGCTGGCGCAGCCGGCGTGCAGTCGGGGATGAACCAGTGAAAGTGACAACGTCCTGACAGGTGAGATGATCCAGTAGATCGCCGATTCCACCGCAGATCAGTTGAAGCGAGCCTTCGGGAAAAATCCCTGATTCAACCATTATCTCGACGAGACGGCAGGCCAGGTACGAAGTCGATGTGGCGGGCTTTACGATGGAAGGCATGCCGGCCAGGAAGCTGGGGGCAAGTTTCTCGAGCATGCCCCAGCACGGGAAGTTGAAAGCGTTGATGTGAACCGCAGCTCCGCGCAGGGGCACGCAAATATGGCGACCGACAAAGCTTCCAGAACGCGAGATGTTTTCCGGATTGCCCTCGACATGGAAGCATTCATTCGGAAGCTCTCGCCGGCCTTTGCTGGAGTAAACAAACAAGGTTCCTATGCCGCCGTCGATGTCGAGCCACGAGTCCGACCTGGTAGCGCCCGTCGCAAAGGAGAGCGAATACAGCTCTTCCTTACGCTCCGTAAGATATTTAGCCATGTCCTTGAGCAAATAAGCCCGCTTGTGGAAAGTCAGTTTCCGTAGTCGGGGGCCCGCTACGCGACGGGCGTAATCGAGCATGCCGGCAAAGTCGAGTCCGCGGCTGGTCGATTCGGCGATCTTCTCACCCGTCGCTGCGTCAAGGAGATCGACACCCGTCCCCTGGCCTGCGGCCCATTGCCCTTGCGCATAGCTTCTGAGCTTCATTTCTTGTCCCTGGGTAGGAAGGAGGATCGGCTTATGTCTAGGTTAGCAGGTTCTTGCCCGTCGCGTGCAGTCCGCTCAGATTACGCGCTCTTTTTGCTATCATGGACTTAAGCCTTTACGCACCCGTCATGTCTGAAGCAGTAATCATTGACGCCGTCCGCTCGCCTATCGGCAAATTCCGCGGGGCGCTAAGCACTATTAGACCCGATGATCTTGCCGCGGCCGTCTTAAACGCCTTGATAGAGAGGACGAGCCTTGATCCGGGTATCGTCGATGAAGTGGTGCTGGGCTGTGCAAATCAGGCCGGCGAAGACAACCGGAACGTCGCCCGTATGGCTCTGCTTCTGGCGGGTTTTCCAAATGCAGTGCCAGGGATCACCGTGAACCGCCTGTGCTCCTCCGGCCTGGATGCCGTTATACAGGCCGGGCGTGCCATCGCCACTGACGATGCGGAAGTCGTTATTGCCGGCGGCGTGGAGAGCATGACCCGCGCGCCTTTTGTTGTTCCGAAGAGCGAGACGCCCTTCGACCGGAAAGCCGAGATCTTCGACACGACGATCGGCTGGCGCTTCCCGAACCCGCGGATGAAGCAAATGTTTCCTCTCGAGTCGATGGGAGAGACTGCCGAGAATGTTTACGAACTCCACCGTATTGCGCGCGAGCGCCAGGATGCCTTTGCTTACCGGAGCCACTGCCGCGCCCTGGCAGCGATCAACAGCGGCCGCTTCAGAACCGAAATCGCGTCCATTGAGATCACGGCGCCGGGCCAGCCGCCACGGCGAATAGACACGGACGAGCAGCCCCGGATCGAATTCGTGAACGGGGAATACCGCCTGGCTACGTCCCTGGAAGCTCTCGCCAAACTGAAGCCTGCCTTCCGGGAAGGAGGGACCGTCACGGCCGGCAATTCCTCGGGTATAAACGACGGCGCGGCCGCAGTCCTGCTTTCCTCTTCCAAGGCCGCCTCACGTCTGGGTCTCGAGCCCATGGCAAAAATCGTCTCCAACGCTTCCGCGGGCGTCGATCCACGAACCATGGGTCTGGGTCCCGTGCCCGCCGTTCGGCGCGCGCTCGAGCGCGCACGATTATCGGTGAACGACCTGGACGTGATCGAATTAAACGAAGCCTTCGCCGTTCAGGCATTGGCCGTCATAGACGAACTCGGGTTCCCAGAAGACCGGACCAACGTCAACGGAGGAGCAATCGCCCTGGGGCATCCGCTGGGGTGCTCGGGTGCGCGTCTGGTTACCACACTGGTACACGAGATGAAACGCCGTAAGCAGGAAGGAGTCGCCCGCTCGCCCTATGGACTGGCGACAATGTGCGTCGGCATGGGCCAGGGAGTGGCTCTGGTTCTGGAGGCATTGTGACCGACGAGGAAAGGCTCCGGGAGTTTGAGGCTCGGATTGCACGAGGCGAGAAGATCGAACCGGGCGACTGGATGCCGGAAAGATATCGCAAGCAACTCATTCGAATGATCTCTCAGCATGCCCATAGTGAGATCGTGGGTATGCTGCCGGAAGGCAAATGGATCACACGCGCGCCGACCCTGCGGCGTAAGCTGGTGTTGCTAGCCAAGGTCCAGGATGAGGCCGGCCATGGACAATACCTTTACCATGCCGCCGAGACTCTGGGGGCCACTCGGGAAGAAATGCTGGACGACCTTCTGAGCGGCCGCGCAAAGTATTCCAGCGTTTTCAATTACCCCACGCTTACCTGGGCCGATGTCGGCGTAATCGGCTGGCTGGTGGACGGCGCCGCCATCGTTAATCAAACCATGCTCGCCAAATCGTCATATGGTCCCTATGCGCGTGCCATGTTAAGGATCTGCGCAGAAGAGACTTTCCACAAGAGACAGGGCCAGGAAATGGTAATCCTGTTGTCCCAAGGAACCGCCAAACAACGGGAAATGGTTCAGGATGCGATAAACCGGTGGTGGTGGCCTACTCTCATGATGTTCGGTCCGCGGGACTCAGATTCGAAAAACAGCCCAGAGCTGATGCGTTGGGGGATCAAGACCCGGAGCAATGATGAACTGCGGCAGGATTTCGTGAACCAGATGATACCCGACCTGCACGCCCTCGACCTCATGGTCCCTGATCCGGATTTGAGGTACGACCAGGAATCAGGCAACTGGCTTATCGGGCCGATCGACTGGGAGGAGTTTTGGCGTGTGGTTAACGGTGATGGGCCGTGCAATGAGGAACGACTGCGGGCGCGCCGGGAGGCACACGAGGATGGTTGTTGGGTAAGAGAAGCCTTGGCCGCCTACGCGGAAAGAAACGCGAAATGACAGGCGCAGCGAGTTGAGCAGCATTGCCGCTGTCGCGCGGGGAACGAAAGCTTCTTCCCCCTTGGTTTATTTCTATGACGGACACGCAATGGCCAAGATTTGAGGTTTTCCTCACAGAAGATGAGGGGAAGCCCGCCGCGCATGTCGGCTCGGTCCACGCCTCCGATCCGGAGATCGCTCTGCTCAATGCTCGGGATGTTTTCGTACGCCGGCCTCAGTGCCGTGATCTCTGGGTCGCGCCCGCCGGGCGCGTTCTGTTTCGAACTGCCGAGGAACTGAGGAGCCAACCAGTCCCGGAAGAGTCGAACGACAAGACCGAGAACCTGTATCTCGTCTTCTGCAAACGGAGTCACCGGGAACCACTAGTGTTCATAGGCTACCGAGCGGCCCGGTCCGAGAAGGCCGCTCTTGCCGATGCCGTGCAAGAGATCTCGCTCCCTGAACCCACCCTTTGGGCGGTCGTCTCGGACCAAGCGGTGATTCGTTCACAGGCCCAGGAGCGGGCGTCTTTCTTCACGCCGGCCGAGACGAAGGACTACAAGCAGCACGTCCGATACCCCGTCGCCCGGCTGATTAAGGAAATTCAAGGAAAATGAAGTTCGGCCTGAGCGAGGATCGCCGACAGTTGATAGCGGGGCGGCTGCTGGAAATGGCAGATGATGAGCTGATTGTCTCTCACCGGAATTCGGAATGGACCGGGCACGCACCCATCCTGGAGGAGGATATTGCCTTTGCCAATATCGCGCAGGATGAGATGGGGCATGCGGTCACCTGGTACAACGCGCTGTCTTCATTGACCGGCCAGGACCCGGACCAGCTCGTTTTCTTCCGTGCTCCTTCCGAATATCGAAACATCCAGCTCGTTGAGCTGCCAAAAGGCGACTGGGCTTTCAGTATGTTGCGCCAGTTTCTCTTCGACAAGTGGGAAGCGACTCATCTGGAAGCTCTCGAGCAGTGCTCTTTCCAGCCGGCGGCGGAAGCTGCGTGCAAAATTCGTCACGAGGAGAAATACCATCTTCGCCATACCAGGGCCTGGGTCCGCCGCCTTGCCCTCGGAACCGAGGAAAGCAAGACCCGGATGCAGAGGGCACTAGACCTCCTCTGGCCCTACTGCCCCCAGCTCTACGAGAGATCGCCCGGTTTTCACCTTCTCGTTGACGAATCACTCATGCCGAACCTTCCTCGTCTCGCCCCCGTCTGGGAAGAAAGCGTGCGTTCGGAATTGACCGAAATCGGTTTGAGGGTTCCTGATTACCGCAGTTCACTGAAGCTTTCTAGAGATATGCACACGGAATATCTGCCTAAACTGATCGAAGAGTTGCAGCAGGTCGCTCGGCTCGAACCCGGGGTGAGGTGGTAGATGGGCGCCTTGACTGAAAACGCCGTTTGGAAAATCTTGGCCGACATCAATGATCCGGAAATCCCGGTGATATCGATTGTTGAGTTGGGAGTAGTGCGAAAGGTTCGAATAAACGGGCATAAAGCATTAATCGAAATGACTCCCACATTTTCGGCTTGCCCGGCTTACCACGCCATGCAGACGAGCATCGAGGAGAGGTTGCGAGAGATCGGCGCCGAACAGGTGGAGATCAGGACGGTTCTGACCCCTCCCTGGTCCACGGATGCGCTCAGTGATGAAACGAGAGAGAAGCTTCGTCGTTCTGGCCTCGCGGTTCCCGACCGCCATGGCGGAGACGCCCAAAGGGTTTTGGATGCGGGAGCCGCGGTATGTCCCTATTGCGGATCGGACCGGACTCGACAGACGAATCCTTTTGGTTGCACCCCCTGTCGGTCGATAGCCTTTTGCGAGGACTGTCGCCAGCCGTTTGAACAACTAAAACCACTATGAACGGAGCGGCACCATGAATCATGATCGGACCGTTCTAATCAGAACCGAACAACAGGTCCTGACCATCATCCTGAATCGCCCGGAGCGGAGGAATGCATTCAACAACCAGATGCTGAGCGAACTAACCTCGGCGCTGGATCATGCGGCCAACGATCCTCAGGTGCGGGCGGTAATGATCACAGGAGAAGGGACGAGCTTCAGTGCCGGGCAAGATCTGGTCGCTTTTGATGTAGAGGCCCGGGAAGGCGCTTACCACCATCTCGCAAATCATTACAACCCTCTGATTATGGCGCTGAGAACTATTGAGAAGCCGGTGCTTGCAGTCATAAATGGAACGGCTGCGGGTGCGGGGCTCTCCCTGGCTCTTGCCTGCGACCTGCGTTTGATGGCAGATGATGCGGTGCTGCTCCCGGCGTTTGG
>DAOTAI010000189.1:0-9404 GCA_035593865.1 Acidobacteriota bacterium | reverse complement strand
GCCCATCACCCAACAGGAGACGCAAAGTCTGGGTTGACGACACTAAATCCGGACGAACCAGGTTCTGGGCCACCAGACCGTAGTCCGCATGCTCGGTGATGACAAGATCCGGGTGGGAGTCGCGATTAAAATCCGCCGTGACGCAGGAGTATCCGGCCGGTGAAGCGCTCTGTAACTCCGTCGGGTCCTCAAAGCTGCCAGGTTTACGAGCGAGAAAGAGGAGAGGCGGGCGCTTCCAACGGAGCACGACAACATCAGGATAGCCATCCGAGTTGAAGTCTTCGGCAACGCAGTCAGTGGCGTTACCGTCAACCACTAAGCCGGCCTCACGACTGACGTCTTGGAAGCGACCGCCGGAGTTTCGATAGAAGCGGACCGAAGGATGTTCGGGGTCGGCGCAGCCGGCTTCAAGAAGATCGAGTCTACCGTCCTGATCCAGGTCGCCGGTCCAGACATTCAAGGTCATTCTGGCGCCACCAATGCCCCAGGCGTCAGTGACTTCAAGGAACTCCTTGCCGGTATTGCGGAGTAGTGTACTGGGCCCGGGACGCACCATCCCGCCTCCGGCCGCGAACAAGTCGAGCCGGCCGTCTCCGTCAAAATCTCCCCACGCCAGGACTTTTGTCGAAGACACGTCTCGGCCCACCCACTCCGGCACTGGGACCAGCTTTCCGGCAACGTTTCGGTGCAGCTCAATCCGACCATCATCGAGAACGAGCGCGAGATCCTGATCTCCGTCCTGATCGAAATCGCCCCAAGCCGTGCTTATGGAGCGTGACATCAGCCGGTCAAAGGCCGACAGCCTCGCAGCGGCGCCTGGAGGCTTGGAGAGGCGAAGCTGGAACTCCTTTTCAACACCAGGCGGATACCCGCCCAATCGAGCTGCCGTCCAAGCCAGATACAAAAGCGATTTCACCCCGGCGGCTTCCAGCGGTGTCAGGCTTTGTCCTGAGGTTAAGACATCTCCTTCCGACAGTACGCCCCGCCCGCTGATCGCCTTTTCACGCGCGTTCAGGCGCAGCACTTCGACGAACATCGCTGCCGCGTCGCGATATCGGGCCTGGCTGTACAAAACGGACCCGGCTTGGAAATATCCTTCGGGAGATCGGAACGCCGCAGCAGTGCGGAAGTACTCGAGCGCCTTGTTGCTGTCCGCCAAATTGAGCGAAAGGAACCCCAGGCGCAAGAAGGGACCGCTTTCTTCGCTGTTGATCGCGATGCTTCGCCGGAAACACGATTCCGCTTCAGCCGGACTGAACGGGGCGGCGGGCGCCATAATCGAAAGGGTTACTCCAAGTTGTGACAGAGCGCGTTGGCTATTCGGGTTAACCTTGATTATTCGCCTGTAATGCTCCGCAGCCTCCCGGTATTGCCCCGTTTCGAACAGGCAATTCCCGAGATAATAAAGAGAATCCTCGTGGTCGGGCTTCAGTTGAAGCGCCTTTCGATAGAGCTTCTCTGCTTTGCCGAAATCACCACTTGTCCGGGTTGACGTCGCCTCCTGGTAAAGTCTCCAGAAGGATTGGACGCTCTTTCTCTCGACTTCTGAAACTGCCTCGGTAGCGGAGAGATTGTCGGTTGAACTTCTCTTCCAGATGGTCGCAACGGCAAACAGAATGCCGGCCAAAGCCAACAGCAGAACCAGCCGCTTTTTCATTTCTCTTCCTCGCGCACAAGAAACAGCTGGTTGGCTTTAATGTTCGTGAACCGTCGAGTCTGGCCGCTCAGGAAAGTCACCTCGATTTCATCGACGTATTGCGTCTTTCCGATCCCGAAAAGGCAATCGAGCGAATTTTGAGACAGGTAAGAGGACTGCGAGCCGACTTGCTGAACTTGCCTTAGTCCCTCGGCACGGATCCGTACTCGGGCTCCGAGCGCGTGCCTGTTGGCGCCGCTGCCTTCGAGCCGGACCTTGATCCAATTGTTCCGGTTGCCCACCTCGTTCCTAAGCAGAAAAGGAGCAGCGCCGTGATTGAGCACGACGATATCCGTATCCCCATCCTGGTCGTAGTCGGCGAAAGCGGCGCCTCGCCCCACGCGTTTTTCTTCCCACAGGCCTCCTGCCAATTCCCCGACTTCATAGAAGCCTTCCTCCTCGCCCCGGTTCTGGAAAAGGAGATTCTTCATCGGGACCAGGTTTTTCCGGTTGGTTTCGTCTTCGAAAGTGCTCCCGTTCGCGACGAAGAGGTCGCTCCGTCCGTCGTTATCGAAGTCAAAGAAGGAGGTTCCCCAACAGATGTAATCCAGGGCAACCTGCCCGAGGCCCACCTGATCGGCGATATCCATGAAGCGTAAGTTTGGGCTATCCCAGGAGGTATCTCCGAAGACGTAGGTCAGGTTGTTGTAAAGCGCATTCTCCTGGGCAATCCAATGGGTGACGTAGATGTCGAAATCGGTGTCGTTGTCCCAATCACCGATGGCCAACCCCATCGCCCCCCGGTAATCCGCAACCCAGGCTTGGTGAGAAATGTCGACAAAGGTACCGTCTCCCCGATTGCGAAACATCGCGTTGTCCGAAATGTCGTTGCCGACGTATAAATCCAGCCAGCCGTCCAGATCGAAATCGCACCAGGCGGCGGAGAGACTTCGGCCGGTCGGGTTCACAACACCTGCCTGACTGGCCACCTCACGGAAGGTACCGTCTCCATTGTTCTGGTAAAGGAGATTTCGCTCGGGCGCGTAAGAGGAGGGATTCAAGGTGTAAGGAATGGCTGAGGTGTACTGTAAGGATGTCTTGCCCACATCCGCCGGATCGAACTTGTACTTCACGTATCCGCAAATATAGACATCCAGATCTCCATCCCGGTCATAATCGCCCCAGGAAACGCCCGTCCAGAACCCCTTCGGACCAAAGATTCCGGCCTCTCTTGACACATCGGAAAAAGCGCCTCCTTCGTTCCGATACAGGCGGTTTTGACCCCAGCAGGTCACAAGGAGATCGAGGTCGTTATCGCCGTCATAGTCAGCCCAGGCCGCTCCCATGCTGAAATCGTTCAGCAACAGGCCGACTGATTCGGTCACATCCTCGAAACGGCCTTTTCCGTCGTTCCTGTATAGTCGATTACTCCCTGACGGCCCGGAAGCCCACGTCGTCGTCGATTCCACCAAGGAACCAGCTATGTTGCACAAAAACAGGTCATCATCGCCATCTCCGTCGTAATCTCCCCAAGCTGCACCCGACCCCATGTCCTCGGGAAGCTGAGAAGATCTCTCTGCGGGAAAATGCCGGAACGCAATCCCAGACTCGAGCGCGACTTCTCGAAAAAAGCCACCTTGCGCGTTGTCCGGCGAATGGCCGACTTCCGGCGAAGACTCTGTTGCGGAGCGACCCAGACTGTTCGTTATACCCTCCACCAGTGTGCCCGGGCGATAGACTTCCGATTGGCTGCCGGGCCTAACAACCAGCAGCGCCGCGCCAAGCACGAAGAGCGTGGCGACCGCCGTGTACGTCAACATAAGTTTCTTTCGCTTGGATAATATGCTCCGCATTGGCATTCCCTGCCCCGATCGCCTGGCGTCTGGGGGCGCGTTTCGACACTCGGTCGAAGTGTTAATCTGTTACGATCGGCACGGTCTTCATGACTCGTGCCATCTCGGTCACAGGTGCGGTCAACTGCCCGGGCTTCCCGGTAATGAAATTGAGGAGAAACTGGTCGATTTTCCGGTAGTTCAGACGGGCGACCACGTTCAACTTCTGGCGCGCTTCTTCCGGGACAGTAAACTCGTAGCTCTTTTGTTCTGTCGGACTCTGTCTCCCGCCCGGTTGTCGCACGGCCACAACCTCGGGGCATACAAACGTGAAATCCGCCGTGTCAGAGAAGCCGGGAAACAGGGCGCGTCGGTGGCGGACCCCGACCATTTCCCAAAGGTTGTGGCGATCGATAAGATTTCCATACTGATCTACCGGTTCAGCCTTGAAGATAAAAGAGCCAGGAGCTATGAATCCATCCCGATCGACCTTGCCCGTTGAGAAGACTTCCCGCCCGGTTCCGTCGGTCACAATCAGCTCGATCCAGGCTTGGATAATATCCAGAGGCCCGGTGGGAAAATCATGGCCAACTTTGTTGGACGTGATCACCGCCTTCAATTCCACCAACTCTCCCGGCTGAGCTTTGTCGGGAACGAGTAATTCCACCGCCACGGCCGGGCCTTGCCGCCACTTGTGTGCGATCTCGGGGATCGGCAGCTCACCCCGCAGCCACTTTTCGGTCAGTTGGACCTGTTCTTCCCAACCCGGCAGCTTTAGAAGCTGTGGCATAAATTGATTCGCGGCGATAAAGCGGTGGCTGCGGTGCTTTCCGTCATGGGGAGTGCGGTTGTAATCGGCTGCGTCACCCGCGGACGGATCTTTGGAATCAACCAGGGGCATGTGACATTCCCGGCACTCAATCGTCCGGGTCGGATCACCCGGGTGGTTCCACTTGCTCTTGCGCCAGTTGTCGTACTGGTTCTGAAGTTGGACCCAGCCCACGTTGTTTATCTCGCTGTCGATAAACTGCTTGTGGCAGGCTGCGCAATACTCGGGCGTTTTAAACAGGGTCTTGCTAAGCGAACGGACGTGCTCCCGGGGATAAGCCCGGATCAGGAAATCGCGCGCCAGGCGACGCGCCGAAGTAGGCGCCTCGTCATACTCCAGTTCAAACATGTAGCGTGCCGGCTCTGAGACAACATACTGGGCGTTGCCCTTCAAGTCGGTTTCACGGATCGCGTGACAGGCCAGGCATGACACACCCTCCTGGTAGCCGTGCAGACCGGTCAGTTGTTCGACGTCTGTGAAAATGTTCTTAGTGCCGGAAAAGAGGGAGATCGGGTCATGACACCCGCCGCAGTATCGGGTGGACTCGGAGCCGTTCTGACTGGCCATGTCCAGCTGGATTTTTTGAAATCCGACATCCATCGCGGCGTAGCGGTGGGCACTGGCTTCCCATTCGTAGACAATTTGCTCATGACAACCGGAAGTCCCGCACGATTTCGACCCGGCCAGGGACCGCGCATCCATCGCCCGGCTCGTCTCCGTGCGCGCAAGGCTTGGCGCAAAGGGACGGTCATTGCCGTATCTGAAACTGTAGTCCGGATCAAAGTCGCGTCGCAGCCGAACCGGCTCGTAGGCGTAGCTGATAAGAAAAACCACCAGGGCGCCGCCCGCGGTTAATAGACACAGGTTGAAACCATATGCCCTGATTGCCCCCCAGAGCGTCGCCGCTCTTTCCTGGCTCCTTGCGTAGCGCAGTGCAACCAGGGCCACGTGCGGGACGACAAAAGCCAATACCGCGAAGGTGGTAAGCAAATGAATCGCGTCCCAGGTACGGTCGATTCGCGCCCCTGCAAGCGCTTGCACCGTCAGTACTACTCCGCTCAAACAGCAGAAAGCGAGGACAAAGGTGCCGATATAGCCGGCGAGCTTGATGTGGTTAAGCAGCGCCTGGCGATAGACCAACCAGTGCGTGATGAGATACCAGGCAAGAGGAACCAGGCCTAAGACGCCGAGGGCCGTGTGCACAAGCAAGGCGACTTGGCTTGTCACAGAAAAAGGCAGCAACCAGATCGCGAAGCCGCTGAGAATTTCGAATACCAGGAAGCCTCCCGCAAAGATGGCGAGCCGGCTTTTCCATTCCCGGACTCTGTCGACACTTCGAACATCCATTTGACGCCTCCCTGCGAGAGATTCCCTCCCCGACTCCCCCGCACTCTGGTCGTTCGCGACGAATTTTCCGGGACGGCCGAAGTATCTTAGCGGTGAAGGCGCGATGCTATGACTTAAGTCACGATTGACAAAAGTCACTGCCTTGCCGGCCCTAAGGTGATAGGTTCGTCTGAAACAATCAAACAGGAGTGACTCTATGCCCGTGACGCTTTCAGTTGGCGGTCTTGTGTCGGAACGTCAGACGGCCGAGGCAGCCGTGTCACGACTGCTGAAAACATACATCATGACCGGGCTGTTTTTCATGTTGGTGCCCGGGACTCTTATAGGTGTCTGGAATCTCATTTCAATCTCCAGTGCACACGCGCCTGACTCGGCCTCCTCTTCCTGGATTCAGGCCCACGGCCATGCCCAGATTTTTGGATGGATCGGCAGTTTCATCCTGGGGATCGGTTTTTACTCCATTCCGAGGATGCGCGGTCTCGGATCTGCACCGACAGGCATTGGCTGGTGGACCTGGTTGCTTTGGACGTCGGGAGTTCTGCTGCGTTGGACAGCCGATATGTGGGGATGGGGCTGGAGACTTGCGCTTCCGCTTTCAGCCGGCCTGGAACTGGCCGCATTTCTGGTCTTTTTCAAGGTCGTTTCTGGGCACCGTTCTTCCGAGCGGAAAGAAGGTCTCCCGCCTGTCTGGGTCCTTCTCGTGATTGCGGCCACTTTTGGTCTGCTCGTCTCTCTCGCGCTCAACCTTGCCGGAACAGTGTACGTTGCTACGCGCGGCACAACTTCAGTTTTTCCTCACACTTTCAATCAGCGCTTTCTGACGACCGTCATCTGGGCCGCCCTGGTGGTTCTCGTCTGGGGCTTCAGCACTCGCTGGCTGCCTCCTTTTTTGTCGCTGAAACCGACTCGTGACCGTCTTCTGCTGGCGGCGCTTGGATTGAATGCGGCGGGAGTCATTTTAGCGATCGCAGGAGCGACTATCCCATCGATGGCTCTGCTCGCGGCCGCGACAGTGGTATGCATATACGCGCTACGACTTTTTGAAACACCGCGTGGACCAGCCAAGACCCAGGGGATTCACCCGAGCTTTCCGGTTTTCGTCCGGATTGCCTACGTTTGGCTCCTGATTTCGGCCGCTCTTGCAGTTTGGGCCAGCCTCGTCGGACCTGCGGCAGCGGGAATCTGGGGGGCGTCTCGTCACGCTGTAACAGTTGGATTCCTCTCAACCATGGTCTTTTGTATTGGGCCAAGGGTTCTGCCCGCCTTTGCCGGCGTATCCGCCCTGTTCAGTAAGCAGCTGATGTTTGCTTCGCTCCTTCTGCTCACTGCAGGATGCTCCTTGCGCGTAACAGGAGAGACAATCGCCTACCAGGGTTTCGGCGATTGGGCCTGGTCATGGTTGCCGATTTCTGCAGTCATCGAACTCGCAGCGGTTACCGTGTTTGCCGTCAACATGGGGGCCACGATGTCACAAAGTCGCGCTACCTGATCCAAGAAGTCTGGATCATTCCTGCTGCGAGTCCGGAATAGTTGACTCCAAATCAAGATATCGCGCGATATAAGGAATCAGCGGCCCCTGCAGCAAGACCGAGCTGACGACAATGAAGAAGACGAGATTAAAGACCAGGTAGGCCTTTTCCACGCCTGCCACCAGCGGGAACGTGGCAAGGATGATAGGGACGGCTCCTCTCAGGCCGACCCATGCGATCAGGAGCTTCTCTCTCACACTGATCCGGCTGGGTGACAGGCAGATCAGGACGCTGAGCGGACGCGCAACCAGCATTAGAAAAATCGCTACCAGGGTCCCACGCCCTATGACCGGTATTAGTTGAGACGGAAAAACCAGGAGCCCTAAACTGAGAAACATAGCGATTTGGACCAGCCAGGCTATGCCGTCGTGAAAGCGCGACAGGCTCCTTTTATGAATGAACTCGCGCGTCCCCGTTACGATGCCGCAGAGGTACACTGCCAGGAAGCCGTTCCCACCCAGCGACGCCGCGCCGCCGTACGTCAGCAGGACAGCCGCGGTTGTCAGTACCGGGTAAAGACCGTCGTATTCGAGGTGCAGCCGATTGATTACTCCCGGGAGCAACCTGCCTGACAAATAACCGACCAGCGCGCCGATGATCATTTGCTGAAAGAACAAGGGCACCAGAGCCAGCAGCGTCTTATCCGGTTCGAGAAGAATCTGTATGAAACCGATTGTCAAAAAGACCGCCATCGGGTCGTTGCTGCCCGACTCAAACTCCAACAGGGGCTGCAACCGCTCTTTCAGCCTGACCCCTTTGGAGCGGAGAACCGAAAAGACGGCGGCGGCATCCGTCGAGGAGACGATCGATCCCAGCAGAAATCCTTCGAGGAGCGTCAAGTCGAAGACCAGACTAGCAAAAGCAGCAACGGCAGCGGCCGTCAGGGCGACGCCGATTGTCGATAGACCAAGACCAGGTACCAGCACCGGCCTGATGCTCTGCCAGGAAGTATCCAGTCCTCCGGAAAACAGGATGAAGGCCAGCGCGATCGTTCCAATCTTTTGAGCCAAAGGCGGATCCCAGAACGCGATGTCGCCCGGACCTTCTGATCCCGCCAAGGCCCCAATGACGATGAAAAAGAGTAATGACGGGATCCCCAGACTGCTGGACGCCTTGCTGGCCACAACCGCAACGATCAAGAGCAGCGAGGCGTAGATTAGGATGGATTCAAGTGACCCCATTGAGATGATGCGGAATAAAGATCAGGCACGCGGAACGCACCGGGAACCTCAAATCTTGTCTTGATCTTATCTTAGGAACCGACCCGGCAAATTACCATCCCAGACGAGCGTGCAGTGTGTTTGATGGGGAACGAGACAGACAGGGGAATGAGCCGCTGACCAGCCGGTCATGAACCAAGTCCGCAGCCCCTGACCCCTTCCTCAAAAAGCTCATAACGGCCGCGACGATTGCGTCCTTAGTTGCCCGCCAGTTTGACTGACTGGTCAGTCACACTGCAACTATAAAGCATGGAACGCAGTATCCGCGTAATCCGCGCGATCCGTCCTATCCGCGGGCATGGGAATCCCCGCGGATAGGACGGATTGCGCGGATTACGCGGATTATCCAAGCCCCTCTGCACCTCCTCTGCACCTCTACCCTTTTCTAACGACCTTGCTCAGCTCCCGCAACCAGAGCACGGAGCTCGCCACGGCTGCGCTTAACAACCAATCGTTCAAGCCTAGGCTGACCGTAGAAAACGCTTTCTGCAGAAATGGAAGGTAGATCACCCCGATGTGGCGGTGCAATGCCAACGGACTTCGAAGCTCGGCCGTAGCAAACGTTCCTCCCCCACCGGAGGCGCCGTTCTTTTTGCCCTCACCCGCGTCAGCCTACAATAAAAGTGTGGCTATGAAAGCCTTGCGCCGGCGTGATCAAGACACAATGACCGTTTTCCCATATCTGCGCGAAATGGCCGACCGGGCCTTTTCGCGGGCGGCGGGCGCACCGCTTATCGGCGGCAATCAGGTCCGCCTGCTACGAGATGCCCGGGAGAACTATCCTGCCTGGCTTGATGCGATCGAGAAGGCGGAGCACTACATCCACTTCGAGAGCTACATCATTCATGATGACGAGGTCGGAAACCAATTCGCCGAGGCTTTAATTTCCAAGGCGCGCGAAGGCGTTGCCGTCAGGCTGATCTACGATTGGTTGGGCGCTCTCGGAAAGGCATCGCTACGATTCTGGAAAAGACTTCAGGACGGCGGCGTGGAAGTGCGATGCTACAACCC
>DAOTAI010000188.1:0-9450 GCA_035593865.1 Acidobacteriota bacterium | reverse complement strand
CCCGTAAGTGATTGATAAATAAAGCGTTGGAATTTCGTGAAACCCTGTTCGTAGTCCCGCCTTTAGGCGTCCTTTAGGCGGGCCTTAAATCGTTCATGTGGGAAAAATAGACTTGTCACTGAATGCGAGTGTGACGCTAAATCGTTGTGAGGGAATATCTTGTAGTGTCGCTTCTTAGCCAGCGTCCCCATTTCTCCTGCCGGTCAAGCTCGGAGGCGTGAGCGGGCCGGGAGAGCACGGCGGTTGAGTGCCGCGTTTTTTGCGGTGTATCGAAACCCCGTGCTCTCCCGGCCCGCGGTCGGGGGAGAGTTTAAGGCGGTCCGAGCGGTTGAGGCGTGGCGCGGGTTTCGGTACAACGCGCCCAATCTCAACGTCAACCACGTCTTCTTCGGCTTTACACGACTGTGTATTTTCGCCAAACTCCACGGCCGGACTCTCCAGAGTCCGGCATGGCAGCAGGAGGATGCTGGCACCATTGGCCGTGCCTGTTGCTCGGTGTCGGACTCTTGAGAGTCCGAGCACAATTAAGTCTATGCTGAAATTATCGATACGCCTCCCACACTCTCGCGACTGCTATGAAATTCGTTAAGGCACACCTGTCTCGCCGATCCGACCTCAAGGCCTTGACTTCCGGCGGCTTTACCCCAATGATGAGTTAAGCCCCCATTCTTATCCCGGCGGAAGGAGAGTTATGGAGAATCCATTGAGGGCCTTACTCGCAGGAGTTGGTGCGTGGAAGTTCGGAGGAGGATGCATCTCAACGATCTTGATATTCATCATCCTCTACTGGATGCTGGGATATGCGAATTGCTGACACGCGGGGTTCCGGATTCAGGTTCTCTTATCGAGCACCCGCTTGGCTTTCCCCTGGCTCCGCTCCAGGGTTTGCGGCTCCACCAGCTTGACCTTAACCGAGATCCCAAGAGTTGAGCGAATTTTCTTTGCCAGCGAAGCTTGTAGTTCGGCCAGCTTACTGAAGCGGCTCTGACTCTGAGCAAAGTACTTCTCCGACACCTCGACCCACACTTCAAGCGTATCCAGCGAGGCTTCACGCGTAACGACAAGCAGATAATGAGGGGAAGTCCCTTCCGTTTCCATAAGGACGTGCTCGACCTGAGTCGGAAAGACATTAACGCCGCGAATAATAAGCATGTCGTCGGTGCGGCCCTTGATCCTTGACATTCGAGCAGTGGTGCGTCCACAAGCACATGGCTTTGTGGTCACGGAAGTGAGGTCGCGGGTCCGATAGCGAAGGAGCGGAAGAGCTTCTTTCCAAAGAGGAGTCACCACCAGTTCTCCGAGTTCTCCTTCCGCGACAGGGCGGTTACTGATTGGATCCAACACTTCCCACAGGAAAAAGTCCTCCGCGATGTGCATACCGTCCTTGCACTGTTCGCACTCCCCGGCGAGGCCCGGCCCGCAAAGCTCACTCATCCCGTAGTTGTCTGTCGCCGAGAGGCCCAGCTCGCACTCGATTCGACGTCTCATTCCTTCGGTCCAGGGTTCCGCGCCGAACAAACCCCACTTCAGTTTGATATCCCGGCCTACGGCAATACCTCTTTGTTTGGCCTCCTCCGCAAGATGTGAGGCGTAAGACGGAGTGGCGATGAGCGCGCTGGTACCGAAATCAGCCATGAACATCAACTGTCGGTCGGTGTTGCCGGACGAAACCGGGACGACTGTTGCACCGACTCGCTCAAGGCCATAGTGCAGGCCGAATCCTCCGGTAAACATTCCATAACCGAAAGAAATCTGGGCGACGTCGTCGGCGCCCACTCCGGCCGCCGTCACCATTCGTGCCACTAGTTCAACCCAGGTATCTAGGTCTTTGCGAGTGTAGCCGACCACGGTCGGTTTTCCGGTCGTTCCGCTGGAGGAGTGAATCCTGACCAGTTCCCTCGGAGGCACTGCAAACAGGCCGAAGGGGTAGGTGTCACGAAAGTCCGACTTTGTCGTGAAAGGGAGCAGGGTTACGTCCTCGAGGCAGCGAATATCCGAGGGTCGGATACCTTCCGAGCGCATCTTGTCTCGATAGAAGGGAACGCGTTCGTAGATGTACTCGACAGTAGCGCGCAAGCGATCAAGCTGAACGGCGCGGATCTGGCTGCGTTCGGCACATTCCCACTTCGGGTCCCAGATGGAGCGGTGGTTTGCATCAAAGTTGAGATTTGAGCTTGTCGGATGTACTTCTTTCATGCTTTTCTAAATCTTGGCTAATTCTTCCTCGCTTACGAGGGCTATCCCCTGCTCGCGTAAAATCGCCTCTCCCTCTTCGATCTGTTCAACTCCAAAAACGATGATCGAGCAAATGGCGCCATAGGAATAATCAACGTTGATACCTTTTCGGGCAAATCCCTCCAAAGCGGCGGCAAACCCGCCGGGACGGTCGTAGACCCGGGCGAGAATCACCGGACCCACATAGACAGTGAACCGGGCATCCCGGAGCACGGCACACGCCCGGTCGGGATCGTTGACCAACAGGCGCAAGACGCCGAAATCGCTAGTATCAGCCACACTGAACCCGCGGATGTTGATATTGTTCTCGCCTAGCGTGCGGGCCACGTCACAAAGACGGCCGGCTGTGTTGCCGAGGAAGACTGAAAGCTGCTTAACGGCCATAAATTCTCCGGTAACTGTATAAACGGGAGAATTCTAGGACAGTTTGACAACGCAAGCGAGGGGAAATCTAGAAAACAACAGTAATTCCCGAAGTCTCCTGCCCGCGGATAAGACGGATAACACGGATCAAGCGGATGAACTGTGTTGAATTTGACACATTAACTGCAGGAAATCGCATCTCGTCAACTTGACCTGATATACTCTCCGCTTTGCCTCTCAGGGGGACCGAGGGAACCGATTACGATATAATCACTCTGTTCGAGAGCTTCGACGCCAAACCAATGCAGCAACAGGAACTTCGACTTTTTGAGGAGCGGCGCATCCTGTCGGTTTCTCAGCTGGTCAACGAGGTCAAACGTGAGCTCGAGGTCCGGTTCAGAGACATCTGGGTCAAGGGAGAAATCAGCAATCTTCGCCTGCCTCCATCCGGGCACATTTACTTCACACTGAAAGACGGGGACGCTCAAATCAAGGCGGTGTGTTTCAGGATGCAGTGCCGATACCTGACGTTCCAGCCGGAAGATGGAATGGATGTCATTGCGCGGGGATCGCTGTCTGTTTACCCTCCTCGTGGTGAGTTCCAACTGGTCGTTGAAGTCATGGAGCCGTCCGGGCGCGGAGCTCTGCAGGTTGCTTTTGAACAACTGAAGGCCAAGCTTCAAAAGGAAGGGCTGTTTGATGCCGCCAGGAAGAAGTCTTTACCTCTGATGCCTCGGAAAATCGGGGTCGTGACATCTCCCGCCGGGGCGGCCATTCAGGACATCCTTCGCATCCTGAAGCGGCGGAACAATACCCTCGACGTGCTGATATTTCCCGCGCGAGTGCAGGGCGCCGGGGCGGCGGAAGAAGTGGCCCGCGGTATACAGTATCTGAATGCCCGGAAGGACATTGACGTGATTATCGTCGGGCGCGGAGGGGGCTCGCTGGAGGATCTCTGGGCCTTCAACGAAGAGGTGGTGGCCCGTGCGATCGCGGCTTCGCGGCTTCCGATCGTCTCGGCGGTCGGGCATGAGATCGACTTCACCATTGCCGACTTTGTGGCTGACTTGCGCGCGCCTACTCCATCGGCTGCAGCCGAAATCGTTTCGGCTGCGCGGGATGATTTGTGTAGACGGGTCGATTCATTGATCGGCCGAGCCTATCAGGCGCTACGTTTGCTTCTAAGGGAGAAGCGGCACAAACTTCAGACTCTTTCTGCCAATCGAGCTTTTGTCGATGCACAGAGCCGATTGCGCTTCTACCTGCAAAAACTGGATGACCTGACCGGCCGGCTGCTTCGAAGCCTCCCGTCACGTCTCATACCGTTGCGCCAGCGGCTCGACACGGCGGAGCGCGACTTGGCACGCCAGATGCATGGTTATCTTCAAGGACTGCGTAACCGCGTCGTGAGTCAAACCGGACAGCTGCAGGCTTTTTCGCCTCTGGCCGTCCTGGAACGGGGGTATGCGATTGTGACGACCGAGGCGGGGGCCGTGGTTCGCGACCCCGTGCACCTGAACGATCACGAAAGGTTCAGCGTCCGGGTCGCCAAAGGGGAGTTCAAAGCCAGGAAGGAGCCTAAGGATGGAATATAAGGATTTTGAAAACGCTTTGTCGCGACTTGAGGCGATTGTCGGCCAGCTGGAGAAAGGAGAGCTTCCCTTGGAGCAGGCCCTGCAGCTCTTTGAGGAAGGAATGAACATTTCTCGCTTTTGCAACGACAAGCTTACCGAAGCCGAGCGCAAAGTGGAGATCCTGGTGAAGAGTAAGGAAGGAAAACTGATCGAGCAACCATTCAACGCTCCGGAGAACTGACTAAGAATCGGAGGTTACAAGGAGAACAGGGCACAAGTGAACTAGCGTCCCTTCTGCCCGCTTCCCTCTGCTGTCGCTTGTCATAACAGCATTCCTATTATGCAGCCACCACAGCCGACCCCATTCAATATCGAACAGTATCTGCGTGAACAGAAGGCGAAGGTAGACGCACGGCTGGATGAGTTGTTGCCTAAAGCGGACGTTTATCCCGCCGTCATTCACGAGGCCATGCGGTACAGCGTGTTTGCCGGTGGGAAGCGCCTGCGCCCGATTCTGGCCCTGGCCACGGGAGAGGCGCTCGGCGGGAATCTCGAAAGACTGACCACCCTGGCCGCAGCACTGGAGATGATCCACACTTACTCGCTGATTCACGATGACTTGCCGGCCATGGACAATGATGATTTCCGGCGAGGTCAACCGACCGCACATAAAAAGTACGGAGAGGCAATCGCCATTCTCTCAGGCGACGGCCTCCTGACACTGGCCTTTCAAGTCCTGGCTGAAATGCCGGGCCTGGCCGAGTCCCCGCAGGTAACGGTTCGAGTAATCCAGCGCATCGCACGAGCTATTGGAGCGACTTGCGGTATGGTGGGAGGACAGGTGGTTGATCTGTTGACCCAAGGCGAAGAATTCACGGGCGATGAGTTGAATTACATCCATTCAGCAAAAACCGGAGCGCTGATTCAAGCCTCCGTTGAGTCCGCCGCCCTACTCTGCGAAGCCGCTCCCGAGACACTCGAAGCCTTGGGTCAGTTCGGGTCCCGAATCGGCCTTGCTTTTCAAATAGTCGACGATGTCCTCGACATCGAAGCCTCGTCCGCGCAGTTGGGGAAAACAGCCGGAAAAGACAGGGCTAATCGGAAGGCAACCTACCCCTCGCTGTATGGTCTTGAGACCAGCAAGGCTAGAGCGAAACAGCTGGTGGCGGAAGCGGTCGAAGAACTTGCTTTTCTTGGCGGTCGAGCCGAGGTATTGCGAGAATTGGCTCACTTCATTTCGATCAGAAGATTTTAAACTGGAAGAAAATTCAGACGCATTGTCCCAGGAAAGTCACGGGAAGCCGCATTTTGACAGCGGCGTGAGTAGTCAGTTGTCCTATCCGGGCAAGGGGAGACTATGAATTATCGCTATTTGAGCAGCATTGACAGTCCCGAGGATCTCAGAAAACTGTCGGTGGAAGAGTTGAGCCAGGTGGCCGACGAGGTTCGGCTGCACATCATCAATTGTATCAGCAAGACCGGTGGCCACCTTGGGGCCAGTCTCGGAACGGTCGAGCTTTGCCTGGCGCTGCACTACGTGTTTGATACTCCCAAGGATAAGCTGATATTCGACGTTGGTCATCAAGCGTATGCTCATAAGATACTGACAGGGCGTCGGGATCGATTTCACACGATCCGTCAATACGGCGGCCTCGCCCCTTTCCTGAGGCGTGAAGAAAGCCCCTACGACGTGTTTAACGCCGGGCACGCCTGTACTTCCATTTCTGCCGCCCTCGGCTTCGCCACGGCACGAGACCTGAACCGGGACGACTATCGGGTGGTTGCGGTCATCGGCGATGCCGGGCTTACCGGCGGGATGGCGCTGGAGGGATTGAACCTGGCGGGGTACGACAAACGAGACCTGATCATCGTACTGAACGACAATGAGATGTCCATTTCACCAAATGTCGGTGCGCTGGCCGGGTACTTGAAGCGGATCGTCGCAGGACAAGCCTATCAGCGGATTAAGAGAGATATCGAGAGCTTCCTGCACCATATCCCGGCGGTGGGCGATCGCCTCTTCCGCACGACTAAAGAGATCGTGGATGCCTTGAAGACTTACGCGATTCCGGGCTTATTGCTGGAAGAGCTTGGCTTCCGATATTGTGGGCCCTTCAACGGCCACGATGTGCCAACTCTCGTCGAGCATTTCAAGACGATAAGGGAGATGAAAGGGCCGATTCTCGTCCACGTGCTGACGACAAAAGGCAAAGGCTATGCGGCCGCCGAAAAGGACAAGGTGAAATGGCACGGCCCCAGTGCCTTCGATCCGAACACAGCCACGTTTGTAAGCGGTCCGGCTGAAATTCCCACTTACACTTCCGTGTTTGCTCAAACCGTAGTCCGGCTGGCTCAACAGGATGAAAAGATCGTCGCGATCACAGCCGCGATGGCGCCGGGAACAGGGCTCGATAAGTTCGCCTCGGTCTTCCCGGATCGTTTCTTTGACGTCGGCATCGCGGAGCAGCACGCGGTTACCTTCAGTGCGGGCCTGGCGGCGGGAGGGTTCAAACCTGTCTGCGCGATTTACTCGACTTTCCTCCAGCGCGCCTACGATCAAGTTATCCACGACACCTGCCTGATGGATCTGCCGGTCACTTTCTGTCTGGATCGAGGCGGTCTCGCCGGACCAGACGGCCCGACTCATCATGGCCTGCTCGACTTCGCGTATCTGCGCTGCATACCCAACATGTGCGTAATGGCCCCGAAGGATGAGAACGAGCTCCAGCACATGATAAAGACAGCCATTGAATGGCCGCACCCGACCGCTGTGCGTTATCCGCGGGGAGAGGCCGTAGGTGTTCCGCTGGACCCCGAACTGAAGTGCCTTCCAATCGGCAAAGGTGAGATTCTGCGGGAGGGAGACGACTTCGCGATTATCGCTATCGGCTCCATGGTTCATCCTTGTCTGGAGGCGGCAGAACTGCTGGCGCGAGACGGCTACAGCGTCCGCGTCGTCAACGCCCGTTTTGTCAAGCCGCTCGATGAGGAACTGTTGGGCCAGACTGCCAAACAGTTTCGTTTCCTGGTGTTCGCCGAGGAGGCCAGCGAGATGGGCGGGTTTGCCAGCGCGTGTTGGGAGGTGCTTGAGAAAAACCGCGTCTACGGAAATCTTTTCCTTCGCATCTCTCTGCCGGACGTTCTCATCCCCCATGGGGCCGCTTCCCTGCTGCTCGCCAAGTACGGCCTCGATGTCGACGGGATTTACAACCGGATATCGCAATTCCTCAAGGATCACCGATGGCGAAAACGAGGCTCGACGACCTCCTTATCCAAAAAGGGCTTGCTCAAAGTCGTAAAGAAGCCCTAGCCCTGATTATGAGCGGGCGGGTATTGATCGACGAGCAGCGAGCCGACAAGCCGGGCGTTCAGGTTGACCCCGCAGCCCCTGTCAGAATCAAGGACGAAAACTTGCCTTATGTCTCCCGCGGCGGCCTCAAGCTCGAAGCGGCGCTTCGAGAATTCGGCCTGTCGGTCGCCGGATTTGTCTGTGCCGATTTGGGTGCCTCCACGGGAGGCTTCACCGACTGCCTCCTGGCACACGGCGCCCGGCGGGTTCACGCTTTCGACGTGGGTAAGGGACAACTTGCCTGGAAATTGCGTCAGGATCCGCGGGTGGTCGTTCACGACGAATTCAACGTTCGCTACCTCACGCCGGGTGACGTAGGCGAGCCGCTCGATTTGATCACCGTCGACCTGTCCTTTATCTCACTGACCAGGATTTTGCCCGCGCTTCGTGCGTTCGCCCCGGTACTCATTGTTGCTTTGGTTAAACCTCAGTTTGAGGCCAAGAGGGAGGAGGTGGGACCGGGGGGACTGATTGAGTCACCCGAGTTACAAGAGGAGATCCTGGGGAGAATAAAAGCCTTCGCCGCCCGCGAGGGTTTCGAAATACTCGGAGACATTCCTTCCCCTATTCCCGGGCAGAAAGGGAACCGGGAATTCCTGCTTCTGCTGCGGGCTTAGATCGGCTCGGCCCGGGCGCTAGAATGAAGGCATGCACACGCGATACAACCCCTATGGCGCCTGGTTGAGAAACTACTTTGGAGCACGCGTGTACAAAGTGTCGGTCGACGGTGGTTTCACCTGCCCCAATCGAGATGGGACCGTCGCGCGCGGTGGTTGTACTTACTGCAACAACGATAGTTTCCGGGCCGCGGGGGTGTCGGCAAGAGATTCAATTGAAGAACAGGTCCGCAAGGGGATCTCGTTCCTATCAAGACGCTACCAGGCCGAGAAGTTCCTCGTTTATTGGCAACACTATACGAACACCTATGCACCGGTTGAACTGTTGCGTGAGTTGTTCACCAGGTCTCTTCAAGCAGATCCCCGTATTGTCGGGCTTTCTATCGGTACGCGGGCCGACTGTGTGGAAGACGAAAAGCTCGACATGCTCCAGGCGCTAGCCCAGGACTATTTCGTGAGCCTGGAGTACGGGCTTGAATCCATTTTCGACTCGACTCTCGTCAGGCTCAATCGAGGACACGACCGGGCCTGTTTCGAAGACGCAGTCAGACGAACCAGCGAGCGAGGTCTGCCGATCTGTACCCATGTGATCATCGGTTTTCCCTGGGAGACCCGGGACGAGATGCTCAGCTATTCCGATTATCTGAACGACCTGCCAATCACGTTCTTGAAAATTCACCATCTGCACATCGTGAGAAACACGGCACTCGGCCGGGAGTACCTGGCCAATCCCTTCCCGACGTTCGGCTACCGGGAGTGGATTGAGTTTGTGTGCGACTTTCTGGAACGACTCTCGCCGGCTATCGTGATTCAACGACTTTACGGCTGGGCGCCCGAGCACGATCTGATCGCCCCAAAGTGGGACAAGAGCAAGGCCGAAATCCTGCGGGACATCGAGCGTGAACTGGAGCGCCGCAATTCCTGGCAAGGGAAAGCGATAGCTGGACAATCTGCCTCCGCTACGACACAGATGGCGTGAGAGGATCGCCGTGTTCATCCGCGTAATCCACGTCATCCGTTATATCCGTGGGCAACACCCGCCGATAGCGCGGAAGACGCGGATAGCGCGGATACTGTTCAGCAGGGCGGCCTCGGTTTCTCCAGACACAGGGAAACCAGATCCGCGATCGAGGCGGTGCCGACACACATGACCGAATCGGCGCCACCCCAGTAAATCTTGACTGTCCCGTCTTCTTCGGGCACGGCGCCACAGCAGAAGACAACGTTGTGAACGTAGCCGGTAACTTCCCAAGGGTCTTCGGGCTGAAGGATCCAGTCATCCGCCACTCCCAATATTCTGGAAGGGTCTTCC
>DAOTAI010000187.1:0-9487 GCA_035593865.1 Acidobacteriota bacterium | reverse complement strand
CCATCATCTGTTCCCAGGGGCCACCCTTGTTTTTTAAGAAATTCGAGCCGCCGCCGAACGAAAGAATCGACACTTCGAGGCCGGTCTTGCCAAGAATCCGCTTTGGCATGCTGGGCGCCCCAGTCAGGGAATTCGATAGCGCTCCGATAGCTCCCAATCCTGCGGCTGAATGCTGAAGAAAACTGCGACGAGATAACCTGGATTTCATTTGTTTGTTCCTTTCTGGACCTCGTTTTCGGCCGGTAGATATCTTGCGGAAACGCTATGGATGACATTTTCCGCATTTTCGTACTTACCTGGCGTGTGGTGCGCAACTGCTTGGTCGTTGGTCGGTTCCGTGCCGATCGTGATTTTTCCGCGGTAAGCAATATTGAAGTCTTCGACGATGTGAACCTGAACTGCGTAGTAGTAAGTACCCGGCTCGATACCTCTCTCCTTGCAGTTGACCGTCAGCGTCACTTCCCCGAGAGGAGGGGTCGGCCGGCTGACCGCGTCAAATTCTTCGTCAGTCGCCTGTTCCCAATTTGCGATCTTGAGCCATGCCGGGCAAATGGTGGGATCGTTAAACCCTGCGTAAGCGAGATAGTCGCTCACGAACAACGTCTTTGCCAGTTCGCCATTTTCCTTTTCAAGCCAAATGGCGATTTGATAAGACGGTTCAACATTTTCGGCCGGTGCAAGCGTATACGTGATTTCGAGCGTTCCGGCGGCGGGGTCTGCTCCCAGTCCGATAGCGGAATAACCGAAAAAGAAAGCCAAAAACAGTGCAACAGTTGGATTACGGCCAAATAAGCACATGCGGCAAGCTATATAGCAGGCTTCCGGCGAAAAGTAAATTGGTACCCCGGTGCCTTTTTGCGACCCTGACATCCGGGAGCATACTTGCCGATGGTGCGGAAGGCGGGGACAGCGCGAATTCGAATCGCTGTTCTTTTCTCAGCCGATACGTTCGTGCGACATACGGGCCAGGGCATCATTCATGATCCCGTCAAGGTCGAGTTGCTCCTCGATGTGGTCCACTGAGGCCGGGTTGCTCCGGGTTTCCGGGTGTTTTGGGACGAACAACGAGCAGCAGTCGACGTCCGGGATAATGGAGACGTCGTATGTAGTCAGGCGGCGAGCCTGATTGACGATTTCCTCTTTGTCATCGCCGATGAGGGGCCGCAACAACGGGAGATGTGCGACGGATCCGATGGTATGCAGGTTTTCCAGTGTCTGGGATGCGACCTGCCCGATGCTGTCTCCCGTTACCAGTGCCAGCGCCCCTTGTTCACGAGCGATCTTCTCCGCCAGGCGCACCATAAGTCGACGATACAGAATGACTCGAGTATCCGCGGGAGTCAGGGCGACCACCTGGCGCTGAGCTTCGGCGAATGGGACGAAGTAAAGATCCGAGCCGTGCTGGTACTGGTCGAGAATTCTGACTAGCTCGCGCACCTTGTCCTGGGCTTCCAGCGTAGTATGCGGAAAACTATGAAAATGAACGAAAAGTGCCCGGCAGCCGCGCTTCATGATCTTGTAAGCGGCGACAGGTGAATCGATGCCGCCGGAAAGGAGGACGACGACCTTACCCGAAGATCCGGTAGGTAATCCTCCCACGCCCTCGTACTTGTCGAAGTAGAGAAACGCCGAATCGCCTACGAGCTCGACGTGGCAGGTCAAATCGGGATCGTCCAGGCGCACGCGACGGCCGGACTTTTCCAAGAGAAAACGCCCTAGAACTTGGTTGACCTGCTGGGAATTCAGCGGAAATTGCTTGTTCGCGCGCCGCGTTCGGACCTGGAAGGTCTCAAATTGCCGCCTCTGCATCTGTTCCCAGGCAGCCGTACCGATGGCATCCAAATCCTGCGTCAATCGCCAGGCGGGAGAGACCGAGACCAGGCCAAAGACCTTGCGTAGCCTGCCGGCAATCTCGTCGGCAGGAGACTGGTCCACCAGGTCGAGCACGATCCGACCGTGGATTCGGCGCACGTCTCCGTGAACGGTTCCTTTCAGGGCAGTCTTGATATTGCGCACGAGAATCTTCTCGAAATACGGGCGGTTGAGCCTTTTCAGACTGATCTCGTGGTAGTGGCAGACAAAACAGCGTGTCATGATTTGAGGTGAATTGGTTTCTTTGCGGGAAGCCGGGTGGCTTTCAATTGATCTTCTCGACTACCATGGTCACCTCTTTCACGCCCTCCCTGATCTTGTAATATACGTGAACGGTGGCTCCTGGTCCGAAGTCGCTTCCTTTAATTGAGGCGTCGGTCAGGACGAAAGTCTCCTCCGTCTTCTTCCTGGTCTCAATCACAAGCTGTTCGGGATTGATGCTTTTCACTATCCCATACATGTCAAAGGTACGCTCTTCAAGCGGTTTTTCCTTCGTCCAGAGTCTCCAGAAGCAACCTGCCTGCGTGAACAGGAGAAGCGATATAGCAATTAAGATCAATCGATAAGGGCGATTCATCCGTGAGATTGTATCCGCTGATTCCCGTTAACCTCAACTTTGTTTTGTCTGTCGTTCAGGGGCGAAACAGGGGTCAGGCGGCGGCCATGACTTTCCGCAGCAATTGCTGGACGCCTGCTTCGATATGGTATCGAATGATCCGGATTGACCGGATCACATCAGAGGTCTGACCGCGCACTGCGGCGGTGTCTGCGATCTTCCAGTCCTCGATTTGTGTTCGGCCGGTCAACGCGGGAAGGCTGATCTGCCCTCGATCAGAGATTCTTATGCAGTAGCTGAAATCGTCCAAATTAAGGGAATGCAGCGCAACAGGATGATCGTCCGATATGTCGATCGCCACTTCATTCATTGCCCAGACGATATAGGCGCTGGGAGGTTTCGGGTCCGGGCAGGCGCTCTCCACCTCGATTGCCTGGCCGGCATAGTAGCGGGCAAAGCCCTTGGCCATGATCGCGCGAGCGCCGTTTTTCGGGCTGATGAACAGGATTTTCGGTTTCGGCATGGTCGCATCCAGCATAGCAAAGCCGGCAAAGGGGTTACACTCTGAAGTGGCGAGATCGACAGGGTCGTTTAGAATAGGACCATGATGAACAGAATCACGGTCTTCATTCTGCTGCTCATCTTCTCTTTCCCGGTAATGGGGCAGGCCGTTTGGGAAATCCCCCAAAGGCGAACAACCATCCAGGTTGACGGTTTCCTTCATGAATGGGACGAAATCGCTGGAATGTTACTCCAGGCCGGGGCCCCGGGCATCCAGGCGGCTTCGGTAAGCGAAGCCGAGGACGTAACCGTAATGGCGAAGGCCGTCTGGGACAGCGAGAATTTGTATCTGGCACTCGAATGGAAGGACGATATCTGGGATACGGAACAAGTGCTGCGCCATCAGGCGGTGTGGGTGACTCCTGACCGGAAGAGGCGCGAACGAATGCTCTTCTACGACTTCCTTAAGTTCCAGATGTTCGACGTTGATTTTGATTACCTGCTGTGGGTTGCTCCCCGGATTGACAATCGCGGCCCCTTTTCGTGGGTGCGTCTCCTGAGCGGCGCAAAACGAATGGAAAGGGCGACCTCGGCGCCGGCGATCAGTTGTCGGCAAGAGAATGGCCGCGCCACGCTTGAGATTCTCTTTTTCTGGAAGCAGCTTAGAACCGAGGCTAAGGAGGGAAAGATCTTCCCGCTAACCCTGCTAGTGGCCGACAGTGACCTGCCGGGCAAGCCGCTCGAGTTGAAAATCCGCCAGTTGAAGAGCCTCCTGTGGGAAGGAGGTTTGAAATTGGCGCCATGAGCTGTGCCGGCGCCGAGCAAACTTTGCGAGTCCAAGCGCATCTAAGTACACAACTATGATCCAATATATCGCCCGATTTGCTTTGCTCACCTTCGGGATCGCTTCATTCTTCGAAACGCCGATACCGAGTTCGACCGCGGCGTCCGATGCAGCAGTTGAGCGCGTGGAAAAGATGCTGGCGGAGCTTGAGGCTCGTGAAAACATTCAGGATAACGAGAGGCGGACCTATACCCTGACCGAATCCGACCTGAATGCCTACCTGGCCGCAAAAATGAAGGAAAGGCCCCAGCGCGACGTTGAAAGCCTGACAGTGCAGATGAAAGAGGGCTTCTTCACGACTCACCTGAAAGTGGACTTCGACCGGGTGGAGATCAAGGGCGATTCGATGACTGAGACCCTCGTGAGAACCATTCTTCGAGGCAAGCAGACGATTGACGTTGATGGCCGACTCGTAACAGAAAACGGGAAAGGTACTTATCACGTGGATCGGGCGAGCTTGAGCGGCATTCCTCTCCCGCCGTCTCTTGTCAATTCGATCTTGAGTTCCGTCGGACGGCGGCAGGACCCGCCATTTGACCCGACCGAGCCCTTCGATCTCCCCTATTCTCTTAAGACAATAAGAGTGACCAGCAAGAAAGCCATCCTGGAGACGTAAGTTGGCCGCATTGCGGAGGAAGAGATCCGTGTTATCCGTGTTATCCGTGGGCCTGTTTTCCCGCGGATGACACGGATCCCACGGATAACACGGATGGCAAATGGCTCGGGAAAATGCTTTTCTGAGCCGGACTAGAACGTGGGCACAACATAGAACTTGTCTATCATTTCCCCATCCTGCCATCTCATGGAGTAACCAAACTGGGGCAGCAGCGGGAAGATCTGAGCGGAATTCACATATAGAAAGAAGCCTTGGTTGATCCTGAGGTGTGCCTGGACTCGTCGGAAGGGGAGGGAAGAAGCGATACTCGGGTCAAAGCCCGAAAAGCACCGGAGCGTTTTCTGGAGTGCCTCCTCGGTGTTTGACAGCAGAAGGAAACCCGGCATTTTCGCCCGATACAGAGAGCGGCCGGTGCTCTTGCCGTAATACGCCTTGATCGATCCGCGCTCGGCCGCCATGGCCTGAGCACCTCCAAGAAGCTTGAGTGTCAACAGCTCGGCTCTCAGTTCGACCAACTCCGCGTGAAACGGTCTGGGAACGAGAACGAACGTAAATTGTGGGCGCCAGGCGGTCTCGGTCCGCGACACTCCATGGATCAGGATCCAGGCAGCGTCGAGATCCTTGTCAAACAGGGTCTGAATCTCCCTTCGGATTTCAGGAGAGATTTCCTGGCGCAACTTGTTCACGTCGATATCAATCCATTCACGGAGCCTTGCATCTTCAAGGAAATCCAAGTCGGACGGGGGATGGCGAATAACGACGAGGGCGAGGACGTCACTTGGCACCAGACGTTCAAAGCGATATCCTGACTTAGGTAGCGAGGACAGCAGCAGGGTTAGACTCAGTACCAGGATGACGGTAAAGGCTAGGGCGACGCGCATCAGGGTCCCTGTATGCTACCATACCCGTTCCTTCGTTGGCGTTTGAGAGATTATGAACGTGAAGGCGCTCGAGGGCAGGCTGAAATCGATCCAGGACACACAGGAACGACTGGATATCCTGGACGCTCTCGCCGATCACTATTACGACGAGGACGATTTCCAGAAAGCGCTCAGGTTCTACCAGGAAGCCCGGGAGCTGGCTCCGGCCGGCAACCCGAAAGCCTACTACACAGCCCAGTCCGGGATCTGTCATTACCTGTTGCACAACGATCGCGAGGCGCGTGACGCCCTGTTTGCCGCCCGGTCCATGTCCGATCCGATGGCCCCTGAGTTTCTGCCGGAAATTCATGGGCTCCTTCATTACTTCCTGGGATCGCTTCTTGAGTACGAGGGGAAGAACCAGGCATCGCTCGAGGCCCGCCTCGAAGCGCTAAAGTACATCGATGAACTTCATTGCGAGGCGCAATGGATGCTTCTGGCCGGGCTGAGCCGGAACTACGAGGAATTGGGTGACAACCGCAAAGCTATTGAGTACAGCACCCGGGCGATTTCGCTGATCAGCGAGGAGGATCCCGAACTGGCCTATCTCTATGAGAGTCTCGGGCATAATCACTACGAGTTGGAGGAGTTTGACAAAGCCCTCGCTTACTTTTCCCGAGTCCTTGAGGTTGACCCGCAGTTCGAACGGAGAGACGACGTCTATTTCGCCATCGGCTTGTGCTACCAGCGTCTTACCGATTACAAGACTGCGGTGGACTGCTACAAGAAACTGCTGGAAATGAAGAGGTTAGCGCCCACGCGCCAAGAGTCCCTGGCTTGGTTATACGGCGAGATCGCGTACTGCCATTATCAGCTGAGTGAACACGAGGACACTTTGCGGGCCATTGAAGAAGCGTTGCGTGAGAATATCGAGAAAAAAGAAGAGTTGGCTGAACTCCGCAGCTTTTTGACCAACAGTTATCAGGCGTTAGGGCGATACCAGGAGGCGGTCCGCGAAGGCGAGAAAACGCTTAAGATCAGCCGGCACTTTCCTTCTCTCGACTTGATGCTCCCCAACCTTGCCTTGAGTTACTACCATCTAGGGAATCTCGAGCAGTTCAGGTTCTATAGAAACTGGTGCAACCGGGAATTTCCGGATCGTAGCTGGACCAAACAATTGAATAAGCTGAAGGCATGAGCGCCGGCGGCGGATGCGTCGGTTGTCGTGCGGGTGACGGATTGCTGGTCTCAGCCGCCGGACTCGGCTAACATTCCTCTGTGGCGACAAGGCAACTCGGTCCTTCAGTTCTCGCTCAAATTCCATCTCCCCTTCTGGAGGGGGCTCTTACGGTCGTCAAGACGCTTGCTGATGCCGGACATCGTGCTGTCTTCGCAGGCGGTGTTGTCCGTGACCTCCTTCTCGGAAACGCGGTTTCCGATATCGACATCGCTACTTCCGCTCTTCCTGCGGAGGTCGAGGCTCTTTTCCCGAAGACCATTGCGGTTGGAAAGCATTTTGGTGTGGTGATCGTGGTGATCGATTCAATTAACTACGAGGTTGCGACCTTTCGCATTGAAGGCGGATATGTGGATGGACGCCACCCTGTTTCCGTGCGCTTCGCCGGAGAGGAAGAGGATGCGAGGCGGCGCGACTTCACCGTCAATGCGCTCTTCCTTGACCCTCTCGAAAAAACCGTTATCGACTATACCGACGGGCTGATCGACCTGGACCGCCGGGTAATTCGAACGGTGGGAAGTCCGACCCAGAGGCTTGAGGAAGACAAGCTGCGAGTGCTGCGGGCTGTGCGTTTTGCCTGCCAACTCGGATTCGAGATTGAACCGGAGACCTACGCCGAGGTCAAGCGCCAGGCAAAAAAGCTGCTTCAGGTCAGCTGGGAGAGGATTCGCGACGAACTGATCAGGATCCTTACGGGCCCGGACGCCGCTCGGGGACTGGATCTCCTGGCAGACTCCGGCATCTTGGAGGTCATCCTCCCCGAGGTTGATGCCATGCGCGGCATCCCTCAACCGCCTGAATTCCATCCCGAGGGTGATGTCTTCGTTCACACCCGCCTTATGTTCAAGAAAGCGGGGCAGATTTCTGACCCGAACCTGGCGCTGGCGGTGCTGCTGCACGATGTCGGGAAGCCTCCGACTCTGAGTGTGAGAGAGCGGATTCGCTTTGATGGTCACGACCGCAAAGGCGCCGAAATGGCGGAGTCGATTTGCCGTCGGCTTCGTCTGTCAGGTGAGGAGATAGCGGAGATTGTGGATCTCGTGGGGGAGCATCTCCGCTTTATTCCTGTCCAAGAGATGCGGGAGAGCACGTTAAAGCGGTTCCTGCGCAAACACAACATCGAGAAGCATTTGGAACTGCACCGGCTGGATTGCCTCGCCAGCCACGGAGACTTGACAAGTTACCACTTCTGTCGTGCCAAGCTGGAGGAGTTCAGTCGCGAAGCCATGCGGCCGCCGCGGCTGATCAGCGGGTACGACTTGATCGCGATGGGATTGACTCCTGGCCCGCTGTTCTCCCGGATACTGGCGGATCTTGAAGACCAGCAACTGGAAGGAAAAATCACCAGCCGTGAAAGAGCACTCGAATGGGTAAGGAATCAATATGTTCGCGAGGACGATTCGAACGTCCCCAGTCCGGAGTCAAAAGAGAGTTGATTCCTTTTCTTCCCCCTTTTGCTGGAACTCGGTTAGTGATATAAGAAACCCCTATGAAGCAGAGATTACTTTGGATTTTTGCCTTAATGATTCTAGTTCTCCCGGCGGGTTGTGCCACGGCGGAAGAGGAAGCGGTCGTTGACGAGGCGGGAGCTGAGGCGGAGCCTGCACAGCCGAACATCGGCGACATGGTCCTTATTCCGGCTGGCGAATTCATCATGGGGAACGACAAGGACAAGTTTGCTTCTCCGCAACACAAGGTCAACCTTCCGGCTTTCTACATTGATGCGTACGAAGTGACGTTTGGTCAGTGGATTCAATTCGTGACGGAGAGCGGCTACAGCGAGGAAAGCGACTGGCGTTCCTTCTATAGTGTTGGGAAAGAGAACTTCCCGGTCGCTAACATCACGCTCGATGACGCGAAGGCGTACGCTAAATGGGCAGGGAAGCGGCTTCCCACCGAGGCAGAGTGGGAGAAGGCGGCCCGAGGAACCGAGGGATTCCTGTATCCCTGGGGAAATACCTGGGATCCGACCAAATCCAACTGCGGCGAATACGGCATACGGAACACCGTCGAAGTAGGCCAGATGAGGCTGGATAAAAGCCCGTATGGCGTCTACGACATGATGGGGAACGTACAAGAATGGACCGCTGACCCATTGAAGCCATATAAGGGCAGCAAGAATGCCGGGGATGAGGTCTTCAGAAGAGGCTATCACGTGGTGCGGGGCGGCTCATTTGTCATGTTCCCGAGCAGGGGAGACGGCATGTTCGCCTATACCCGGAGCGGGTACTTCCCCAAGGCTCAATATGGCCTGGGTTTCCGTTGCGCTAAGGATGCGGAGCCGCCGCAGACCACGTTCAACGAGAAGGCCAAGCTGCTCGCCCTTCTGTTCCCGAACTTCGATCAGCTCGAGCTAAGGTAAAAATCCGTAGCGCAGTACAGATAGATGGCCGTTTCAGCCGTATTTCTGAGCTGTTGGCAGTGACAACGCCTCCCTGGAGCTCAGGGCTGTATTGCAACGGTTGGGGAGATATAGTTCAGCCTTCAGGGAGGTGTTAAATCATAATTCGGGGCGGGTTCGTTAAATCCCGCCCGCGTGAAGGTAGAACTTTCCCGCCTCGTGTGAATAGGAGGAAGGCAGACAACCCGGGCGAGGTCCCCCTTATAGAGCTTGGAGCGCAACGTTTTTCCGTGGAGCGACCCGGCCCGTGCCCTTGTTGAGTTGGCTGGTTGTCCGCTGGAGTCATGCGAGGGGCTTGGCACTTTCGTCTAAAAGCGATTTTCCATTTTCCATCGTTCATTTTTCATTTTCCATTTAGGGAACTCCCGAGATAGGCAAGATCACGAGAGAAGGATGAAATGGAAAATGGCAAATGAACGATGGAAAATGCTTTTGTGAGACCCGATCTGCCTGCGTTGTCGAGGCCTTTGCACCGCCTTGACAACTCATCCCTGCTTGACTAGGATAGGGAGGTATCTTTGACGCGGGGTGGAGCAGTCTGGTAGCTCGTTGGGCTCATAACCCAAAGGTCGAGGGTTCAAATCCCTCCCCCGCAACCAA
>DAOTAI010000186.1:0-9534 GCA_035593865.1 Acidobacteriota bacterium | reverse complement strand
ACTGACAGGTGAGGAGGCGGTGTCGGAGTTCACGTGCCGGTCCTACGGACCTGGGTCTTAAGCCTTCGATCGTTACTATAAACGTGTCGGTCCTGACGGACCTCTGATGCGACCAGCACCGGCCTGATGCGATCAGGGAGCAGGATGAGAGGTCTGGACGCGCTCGATGCTTGACGAAATACGGAATCGCCTAAAGTGGCCTCAAAAGGGGGTAAAATTGGCCGAAAAGCGCCTTATCTGCTCCTGCAAACAGGCTGAAATTAAAACATTTAAGTCACTTTAGGAAACAGCATTCCGGCAGGCCCGTAAGTGATTGACAAATAAAGGGTTGGAATTTCGTGAAACCCTGTGCACACCAAACCGCCTTTAGCCTTCGCAGGGCGGGTTTCGAATCCACCCTATGAAGGCTGTTGGAGTGTTTCACCCAGCGCAATGCTCCCATCTCATGCCATAATCGCGACATGACCACTGTCGAGGAAAAGGAACGGCCAGGCAACCCCTGCTCGTGGCACTGCTTGGAAGATCACTACATTCAAGCGGGAAACGTGCGGACACGCTACTGGCAACTGGGGGACGGCGGCTCGCCCGTGGTTCTGCTGCACGGACTGGGCAGCTACCTCAACAGTTGGTGCTTGAACATGGCGCCCTTGGCCGCCCGGCATCGGGTTTACGCACCGGATCTGATAGGTCACGGGTACACCGACAAACCAGCCGTCTCTTATTCGCTTGATTGCTTCGTGGGTTTTCTCCAGGACTTTCTGGACGCCCTGGGACTGGGGCGGAGTCACCTGGTGGGTCACTCCTGGGGGGGTGCCGTCGCACTGCGATTTGCGGTGCTTTACCCTGAGCGCGTCGGCCGCCTGGTGTTAGCCGGAAGCTCGGGGCTGGGTCCCGAAGTCTCCTTCTGGTTGCGCCTGATGACGCTTCCCTACATTAGTTTCAGGGCTGCTCGCCTGAGCCGGAAAGCACTCCAACTTATTTCCAGGCGGGTGATTTCGCGACCCGAAAAGCGCACCCCGGAATGGGTTGGAATGACCCAGGAGCGGTTGTATCTTCCGGGTGTTCGGAAGGTGGTCAGGGCGGTCGCCCGAAATCACCTGAATCTGTTCGGAATCAGGTCAGACTCTCTGCAACTGCTGGAGGACGAACTACCAAGACTCGCAGTTCCGACCCTGGTGATCCACGGCGCTAACGATTGGCTGATTCCTCCCTCCAATACCGCTTTTGCCCGAAGTCTCAATCCGCGGCTGCAAGTAAAGATTCTCGAACAATGCGGGCATGAGTTGCAGTACGAGTGTGCGGATGATTTCAACGCGCTCGTTCTCGATTTCTTGTCGGAATAGCGACTTAAGAGAGGCTTGGAAACGCCTGTCCCTTCGCAGTCGGGAGCGCTCGATTCTTGCCTACCGCTTCATTTCTGGGCGGCGAGACGATGGTAACGGCTCCGAAAATAGACCAGGGCGCCTTTTGTTTCCGCTTCCGGCCGTAAATCGCACGCTTTGACGGCGCCAAGAAAAATCGTGTGATCTCCGCCCGGGAAAACCTCGACAACCTCGCATTCAAGGGTGGCAAGGCTGCCAGCAATCAAGGGAACTCCCGTGATTCCCTCAAAATAGACTCCCTCCGGCCGTTCGACGCCGCGGCGCGCGAAATAGCGCGACACGTCCTCCTGGTCCTCGGCCAGGATGCTGACCCCGAAAGCACCACCCACCTGAAAGGCGGAAAACCCATTCAGACGGTTGTCAAGACATATGAGGACAAGCAGAGGCTCGAGCGAAACTGACGTAAATGAGTTGACGGTGATTCCGTAAATCTGCCCTTCCGGGGTCACAGCGGTGACCACGGTGATGCCGGTAACGAAATAGCTCATGACTCGCCGAAATTCCTGGGCCGTCGGCATGCTCGATTCTTCTGCCATCAAGTCAGTGTACGGTGCGAAGTCCTTTTAGATCAACGTACTCAGTAAATCTGGGTAAATCTGTTTCCGCGCACTTGATATCATTGAGACAAGGCATGAGCAAAACCCGGAGCAAAACCATCGAGGCAATCAACCCCGCTACTGAAGAGACGATCGGGGTATACGAACTGACAGACGATGCTGAGGTCGATCGTGTTCTCAGCCAGGCTCAGCGTGCTTTTTCGGCCTGGAAACGAACCTCGATAGTCGAGCGCCAGAAACCGATGAGGGCGCTAGCGGCGCTGCTGAGGGAAAGAAAGACACGCCTGGCCTCCGTCATCACTTCTGAAATGGGCAAGCCGATTTCCGAGGCAGAGGCAGAGATCGAGAAGTGTGCCTGGAACTGCGAGTATTACTCTGAGAACGCGCCCGAGATCCTTGCCAACCGTCCGGCTCCGTCTGCGGCCTCCGAGAGTTACGTACAGTTTGTGCCGCTCGGGACCATTCTCGCCGTCATGCCGTGGAACTTCCCCTTCTGGCAGGTCTTTCGTTTTGCCGCTCCCGCTTTGATGGCCGGAAATACCGCCGTACTCAAACACGCTTCGAATGTCCCCGGGTGCAGCCTGAACATTGCCGAGGCTTTCCGTGACGCCGGATTCCCGGAGGGCACGTTCCAGTCCATCCTGGTTCCCGGTTCTGAGGTTTCCCGTTTGATCGAGGATGATCGAATCGCCGCTGTTACCCTGACCGGCAGTGAAGATGCCGGGAGTCAAGTCGGGGCGGCTGCCGGGCGGGCTATCAAGAAAAGTGTGCTGGAACTGGGCGGATCGGACCCGTTTATTGTCCTCCCAGACGCCGATTTGGAAGTCACCGTCGCTACGGCCGTCAAAGCGCGATTCCAGAATACCGGTCAGAGTTGTATCGCGGCCAAGAGGTTCATCGTGGTCGAAAGTATCTTTCCGGAATTCGTTCAACGTTTCGTGGAGGCGGTCGAACACTTGCGGGTAGGTCCCCCCATGGATCGGGAAACTCAAATCGGTCCATTGGCGCGCAAGGATCTGCGGGAGACAATTCAGCAGCAGGTCGATGAATCGATCAAGCAAGGGGCCGAAGCCTTGGTTGGCGGCAGTCGTCTCCCTGGAAAAGGGTTTTACTATGCTCCGACTGTCCTGATTAATGTTTCTCCCTCGATGCCGGCGGGACGCGAAGAAGTCTTTGGTCCGGTGGCAGCCTTGATGAAAGTCGCCGATGTGGATGAAGCGATTCGGGTTGCGAATGATTCCAGCTTTGGGCTGGGCGCCAGCCTTTGGACAACAGATTTGGACAAGGCACGCAAGCGGGCGCGGGAGATAGAGGCGGGGCAGGTGTTCATAAACGGCCTGGTGGCGTCCGATCCGAGACTGCCTTTTGGCGGCATCAAGAGGTCCGGCTACGGCCGCGAGCTGTCAGAATTCGGTATCCGCGAATTCGTGAACATCCAGACAGTTTGGATCGGCCACGAAGGACAGTCGGCCAAGGGGCGAGCCGTGGAGTAGCCGTCAACAATCGCCGAAATCGCCCTGTCTTTCGAACCGATGTCGTCGAGCGTCAACCTCAGGGACTGTCCCTAACCTCCCGGCCGCCGGAACACCAGAACCAGCAGCAGGCGCCGTTCTGTTCATAGTCTAGGGCTTCACAAAATAGGTCCTTTCAAAAAGAGATAGGTCCTGGCCCTGGTGCCTCGCTAGCATCCCCATTTCGACCATTTGGACTTTTCCTTCTGACTAAAGGTCCGTCAGGACCGACACGTTTATAGAATCCCGTGAAGGCTTTGAGCCAGGTCCGTAAGGACCGACACGTGACTGGCAGCTGAGCCCGAGCTGCAAGAGCGGCCTTGCCGGCAGAGACTGACAGGTGAGGAGGCGGTGAAGCGAGTTCACGTGCCGGTCCTACGGACCTGGGTCTTAAGCCTTGGTCGCTTCTATAAACGTGTCGGTCCTGACGGGACCTCTATTGCGACCGCGAGCGGCCTGATGGCGGTCAGGGAGCAGGACGACAGGTCTGGACGGGCTCGATGCTTGACGAAAATACGGAATCGCCCAAAAGTGGCCTCAAAAAAGGGGTAAAATTGGCTCAAGAGCGCCTTTGCGATCCTGCAAAAGGATGAAACTAAAGCACTTAGGTTACTTTACGAACCGGTATTCTCGCCCAGTTGTAAGTGATTGATAAATAAACGGCTGGAATTTCGTGAACCCTGTTCGTAGTACCGGCTTTAGCCGGGCAGTTAGCCCACAGGCCACTTGTAGCCGGGTGCTCGATTTAAATCCCGCCTGAAGGCCGTACTGCAAACCCGGAGTCCAGCACCGGGCCCAGCCGATCAGGCTCCGGCCAGGCGTTTCAGCAGTTGGATCTGTCCGGCGTGGTAAATATCATGCGCCGCGATTCCGTAAATCAGCCGTGCGTATTTGATTTTGCCGCCCGGCGCCGGTTGGTCGAGAAGTTCTGGCGCCAGCCCTGCGATCGCCTCGCGCAGCTTCAGATGTTCATCTTTCAACAGCTGCAGGTCATCCCGCCAGGCCGACTCGGTCACGGTTTCCGGTCTCGGAAACCAGTTGCTCCCTTTAAGTGGAAACGAAGCGCGTTTGTCGCCCCTCAGGCGCCGTCTAACCGCGTATTTCCAGTAAGCCGCATGAAGGGCCAGCTCCCAGATGTTGTGTGCGTCCGGTGCGGGCCGCCATGCCGCCTTATCCGCCGTGACCCCGCGCAGGCTTCCCCGGAGATTTGGCCCGTGCCAGGACTGCCTCTCGTATGCTTCGTCTAGAATCCTCAGCAGCAATTCGATTTCGCGGTTCATGGCTGGGAGTGTAGCACTTTCGCCATCCTCCGGCTAATCGATAGTGAATTCGCGAGATATGCCTAAAACCAGGCCCCAGGATGGATCAGTCGACCGGAACCCGGCGAACAATCCGGCATCCCAGACGAAACTGCGAGCCTTGATCTGAACCCCGGCGCGCAAACGAGTCTGTTCCTCCGTGCCGATGCCTCCAGGCCCTTCGCGTCCGTAGAAATCGGCTGCCAGGTTGAGAGTCGGCGAGATCTGGTAAGTCGTTGAAAGCCCGTAGGTGAACAGATCATCTTGTGAGGCCGTATCCAACGGGTCCCCGAGGATCGCCAAACCCAGGTTGCCGGTAAAACTCATCTTCCCCAACGTCTTACTGATAAGGAATGCGGCGTAGGCATTGGTTTCATCGTTTCCCAATCCGGATTCATTGGAAGCGTTGGGAAGTTCAACCGCAAAACGAAAACCGACGGCCGGTCGAGTCTCTCGCTCGCTCAGGAAGCGCACCTTGGCGCCCAGGGCGAGGTCGCCGAAATCACTGGTGGAATTGCCGGAAATGTCGAGCAGCGTTGAATGAGGGGCGGGAAATCGCTGCTTGATGCTCAGGTAGTTGTGCGCGACTCCGCTCAGCTGAAGTTCAGCTCCAGGGCCGAGCCCATATCGAAGGCCGAACACTCCGAAGCGGGTCAGGTTCCCTTTCAGCCCGGAAAGAGGAAACAGCGCATCCCTCAGCACCTCCATCCCCAGCTCAAATCGGAGGTGCTTCTCGGCGACGGTGTCTGCTGATTCGGTGACCAGGGGTCGCTGCTGCCCCAAAACAAACGACCAACACGCAAGCAGAATTACGGTGCTAACAGGTAAAGACGATCGGCGTAGTCGGTCCATGGCAAGGAAGTCTAGTGCCCTGATCCGGCGCCGTCAAATGCTGTGTTTACCTGTATCCCGCCTATTCAGACATGTCCTGTTCGGCCGTTGGCCAGCAACAGATCAAACTCATATCGGACAGGACAACTCGGGCTTTTTCGCTGCAAATCTTCTACCGAATTAAAACTCAGCACACTCAAGCCTCGGTGGCCCGTTAAGCGCAATTCCATTTCAGCTTCGGTCAAGGTCCGAAAAACCGGGACATATTCTGTCTCGACCCTGTAGCTTTGGTCGAATTTGGTTAACAGGAAATAGTTGCCCGCTTTGACGCAGCCCAATGCGTAAACGGCACTCGACTCCCTGCGAGTTTCCATGTTCACACCTTCTTTTTCGGTTAATTCAACTTAAGGCGTTCTAAGGAGAGCTTTGTCCCGGAAACGGATCGAAAATGGCCCCTCGCATCACCAATCATTCATTTGTTTTAATGCGCAGCTTAGGCATCTCGATCATCACCTTGGTCCACGGCGGTACGCTGTGAATCAGCCAAACGTTTCCGCCGATCACCGAGTCGTGACCAATCACCGTCTCGCCGCCGAGAATGGTTGCGCCGGCATAGACAATCACGTTGTCCTCGATGGTCGGATGCCGCTTCTTTCCACGCATCGCGCTGGCGCCTTCTTTGGGAAAGCTGAGTGCTCCGAGAGTGACTCCCTGATAGAGCTTTACGTTGTCACCGATCTCGGTCGTCTCACCCACAACCACTCCCGTACCGTGGTCGATGAAGAACCTTCTGCCGATCCGGGCACCCGGATGAATGTCGATTCCTGTCTTCCGGTGCGCGTACTCAGTCATCATTCGCGGTATCAAAGGAACGCCCAACCGGTGAAGTTCGTGAGCGATCCTGTAGATAGTGATGGCCATTATGCCCGGATAGCTGAAGATGACTTCATCGCAGCTCTTGGCGGCAGGGTCGCCGTCAATTGCTGCTTGCACGTCAAGCGCCAGGATCCTCCTGAGCCCCGGAACCATTCGCATCAGCTTCAGGCAACATTCCTCGGCCCTTTCCTGACACTCGTCGCAGTAGCCGCCGACCCGGTGTCCGCACTGCTGGCGAAAAGCTTTGTAAATCTCTTCGCTCAGGAGCTCAAAAACTTCGTAAAGAAGTTCACCCACGTAGTAGTTAATGCCCCCTTTGTGGATGTACTCTTTGCCGAAGTACCCGGGATACAGGACGATGCGAAGTTTTCCGAGGATCGCGATGACCACATCCTCGCTTGGCAGGGGAGCGTCGTCCAGGTGATGCAGGCAGACATCCTTCTCGGAATAGGTGTCGGTCACCTCGCGGATGATGTTCGGAAGTTCTTCCCGTTTTCTGAAGATTCTGATCATGTATCCGTACCGATTCAGGATCTGCTTTCCGTGCCGGTTGTAAGCATCTCCGTGTGAGCTTATGATAACAAAGAGCTCTAGCCAAAGGAATGCAAGCCCCGTCATGATTGAATCTCCGCTAATCCAGAGTCCACTCACCGAACTGTCGCAAGAAGAACTGCTTTTCCGCGAAACGGTATCGGAGTTCGCCAATACTCGAATCCGCCCGCATGTAGCGGAAATGGATCAGAAGGCCCACTTCTTACCAGAGCTGATCGACGACTTTTTTAAGCTCGGTCTGATGGGGATACAGATCCCGGAGCGCCTGGGAGGCTCGGAATCGACATTTTTCATGTCGATCATCGCGGTGGAGGAATTGAGTCGTGTGGATCCCTCCGCCGGAGTCATCGTTGACGTTCAGAACACCTTGGTCAATAACGCCTTGATGAGGTGGGGAAGTCGCGAACAGCAGGACAAGTATCTCCCCCTCCTGGCCACCAAATGGGTGGGCAGCTATGCTTTGTCGGAAGCCTCCTCGGGCAGTGATGCCTTTGCCTTGGAATCAAGGGCCCGCAAAGAAGGGGACAAATTCATCCTTAACGGCCGCAAGCTCTGGACCACGAATGGCCAGGAGGCGTCGCTTTTCATTGTTTTTGCCAATACGGACCCTAGCCAGGGTTACAAGGGCATAACGGCGTTTCTGATCGAGCGGGATTTCCCCGGATTCTCGGTGGGCAGAAAGGAAGATAAGCTTGGCATCCGGGCTTCGTCTACCTGCGAATTGCTGCTTGATAACTGTGAAGTCCCCGAAGATAACGTTCTCGGCCCGGTGGGAAGCGGTTACAAAGTCGCTATTGAAACTCTGAATGAATGCAGGATTGGCATCGGAGCCCAGATGATCGGCCTGGCGCGGGGCGCGTTGGAGTACGGAATTGCCTATGCTCGTGAACGGCAGGCCTTCGGCCAGCCGATAGGCAATTTCCAGGGAGTCAGTTTCCCCCTTGCTGAGTTGGCGACGGAGTTGGAGGCGGCGCGGCTCCTTGTCTACAACGCGGCGCGGCTCAGGGATGCCGGCAAGAGCTTTGTGAAAGAGGCGGCCATGGCCAAGTACTTCTCGGCCGTCGTTGCAGAGAAGGTCGCCTCTCAAGTTGTGGAGATTTACGGTGGCTACGGCTATACACGGGATTACCCGGTCGAGAAGTATCTGCGCGATGCCAAGATCGGCAAGATTTATGAGGGCACTTCCAACATGCAACTGGCCACCATCGGCAAGCTGCTCCTGAAGTAGTGACTGAACCGTAATTCTTCGTGTTTCTTACAGCTTTGTTTTATGTCTTCATTCCAATCGCTTCCAGTCCCTGCCCAGGAGTTCGCCGGTTCTCTTCTCAGTTGGTATGACAGAAACCGCCGGGCGTTGCCCTGGCGCGATGATCCACACTGGTATCGCGTCTGGATTTCCGAGATCATGCTCCAGCAGACAACCGTGAAGGCCGTGGTGCCCTATTTCAATGCCTTTCTGAGCAGATTTCCGGATGTCCAAACCCTGGCTACTGCCCGCGAAGCGGACGTCCTGGCCCTTTGGGCCGGATTGGGGTACTACACTCGGGCCCGTCACCTGCATGAGGCGGCTCGAATCATCTGCTCTCGTTTTGGCGGGACTTTGCCCGCTGACTATCGAGCCGTTCTGGCTCTTCCCGGAATCGGCCGTTACACGGCAGGAGCCATTCTCTCGATAGCATTCGGCCTTCCTTACCCGGTTGTGGATGGAAATGTGCGGCGGGTTCTGGCTCGATACACCGGATTCATGGCTGCGTGGACGTCGAACTCCACTCGTGCTTTGTGGGATCTGCTCACCGAGGTTGTGAACCACCAGGCGGTCGTCGCCAGGGTCGGAGACTTCAACCAGGCATTAATGGAACTCGGTGCGACGGTCTGCACGCAGCGAAATTCAAATTGCGAGCGATGTCCTCTTGCGTCTTCTTGTGTGGCTCGTCGCCTTTCAATGCAGGATTCTCTCCCCCGCCGGCGGCCCGCCCGCCCGTCAGTCGTGCTCGATTGCGTCGTCGTGCTGCTTCGACAAGGGGAACGGATTTTGATGCATGTAAACCGCGACGGACCTTTTCCGCGGGATTTATGGGAGTTGCCAAGGATTACCGGACTACCGGATCGGGATCTCGAACAACACTTCGCGAAAGAGCACGGGCTGTTGCTGAAAGTCGGTACTGTGGTCAAAACAGTCGCGCATCTGATCACACATCACCGGATTCGCATTCACGTTGTGGAAGCCTCGCTCCAACACACGTCGATACCTGATGAGTATCGTTGGATCGATCCAAATGAACCTGAAGTGGGCTTGTCAGGGTATGTGAGAAAAGTGCTGCGCGGATTGGCCCATCCTGTCCATGCTGCTGCAGACTGATCGTGGCCCGACTCTGGAGCAGCAATTTTCCGGCCCGAATTATTTGGAGTCTGGGAACGCCCTGAAACAGCAGGCGATAACTAGACATCGGCAAAGAACTGTCCCAAGCTTCCGCGCCTCGAGCGCCAGAACGAGCAGGAGGCACCCTCTGTTCGTAGTACCGGCTTT
>DAOTAI010000185.1:0-9545 GCA_035593865.1 Acidobacteriota bacterium | reverse complement strand
CTACAGTCTCGTTCAAAAGCAAGGCGGACGGGCGGAATCGGTCAGGCTCTACTGCGGGGGAATCACACCTCAGCCCGATTCGTCACTCGGGTGGGCCCGAACGTGGAGTGTGGTCGGACTGATCAATGAATACCAGCGCCCGGCGCTTATTATCGCCGACGGGAAGCCGATCGAGGTCCAACCGCTCGATGAAGTGGAAGAGATAGAGCTGACAAGCGACTCCGGGACCGGCGAGACGTTTGAGGCCTGCGCCACTCACGGAGGCGCGGGCAACCTGCCCGAGTTGCTGTACGGAAAAGTGCGGCACCTGGTCTACAAGACCTTGCGCTGGCCGGGATTTGCAGCCAAGATGCGTGCCCTTTTGGGTGCTTTTGCCCCAGCCGAGGTCGAGAAGATGATCACGGCAATTGCTCCGGAGTGTCCAGACCGCGTGATCTTCGCCATCGAAGTCGACGGGCAGACTGTCGTCGGTCAGGATTTCGGCGATGAGCGATTCACCGCCATGCAGCGGCTGACGGCTTTGCCCACCGTCGCCGTAGCCCGGCTGATCGCTGACGGCGTGGTCAAAGCGGCCGGATTCCTCCCTGTGGAGCTCGTTCCCATCGATGCTCTGTTCGCCTATCTTTCCGAGGACGGGCTTCCGGTCTCCGATTGGCTCGCCCGCTCAACAGCCGTGATCAGGTTGAAGTAACCCGGCTTCGACCGCGACCCCACGGATGAGGCCCTCCTCTCAGAGCTGAGACAGCATTGCCAACGCTGTCTGATCCCCGTGCTTCTTCGCAAAGCTCCGCAGGTATTCCCGGTGTTGCAGCAGAATTTGTCGAGCCGACGGGTCACCGGCCAGGTTTTCCATCTCTCCCGGATCCCGCTCCATGTCCACCAGCGACTCCCGCCGCTCTCCCAGGCTGTAAAGGCAGTACTTATATTGCTCGCTTCTCACCATTCGGCCTTCCGGCTGGAGCAGTACCCCGTCAACAGGCTCGCACTGAACCATGTGATTCGAAATGACGAGGAACCTTCTCTGCCGGGTGTTTGCCTGGCCGAGGGCATCTCTGCGCAGGCTCTGGCCGGGAAGTTGATCCGGAATCGGCAGGCTGGCAAAATCGCACAGTGTCGGAATCAGGTCGACCCCAGTGTGAACCAGGGAATCACAGGTTCCGGTTGGTGTCGTCCCTTTCTGGCGGATGATCAGGGGCACCCTGGATGACTCGTCGTAAAACACTGTCTTCTGATTCCACCGGTGTGCGCCGTGACATTCTCCATGGTCGCTCAGGAACAGGACGACGGTGTTTTCCTCCTGACCCGATTCTCGCAGGGCCTCAAGTACTGTCCCCACTTGCTCATCCACCTTCTCGACGAGACGGTAATACGCCCAGATCATCTGCCGCCACTTGTCGTCGGTGAATCCGCCAACAGGGAACAGCCTATGGGCCTGATAAGCCCGCCGCATATGAGCCATGATATCCGTTTCATTCTTTGGCGGCAGGGCATTCGCCTTCAGAGGCGGGCATTGATCGGGCTCTGGAGGTTCTCCTATAGGGCCGCCCGGCAGTTCATCGCCCCGCGCCCACTGGCAAATATCGTGTGGATTCATGAAGGAAGCCACCGCCAGGAAGGGGCGGTCACGCCTGTTGCGAATGAATTCAGCAGCTGGCTCGCCGTTGTACAGACACGGACCCTCGATACATACCTCGAAACCGTGCTCTTCCTTGCGGGATTTGACGAAAGGCATGTGCCATTTCCCGAAGAATCCGGTTTCGTAGCCGGCAGCCTGGAAGATCCGTCCCATACAGGGAAAGCGCTCCGGATCGACTTTTATGCTTGTGTTTGTCTGAATCCCGGTCTCATGCGGGAATCGGCCGGTGAATAGAGACGAGCGCGCAGGCACGCAGAGCGGGTTCGCGCTGTAGGCCCGGGTGAAGCGCATTCCCGTTGCGGCTAGCGAATCCATGTGAGGCGTATGGATATATCGTCGCCCTATAACACAACTCATCGCGTCGGCGAACTGCTGGTCTGTCATGATCACCAGCAGGTTGGGCCGTGAGACGCTTGCCGAGGCGCCTAGTAGGGGCGTAGTCGAAATCATAGCCGAGCTGGCGGCCAGTGAGGCGGTCTTCAGGAAGTGACGTCTGTCCGTGGGCGAATCTTTCATGATTCGTAGGCTTATATGAGATCCGACAAATCCCCGTCAAGCTCATTAAACCCAAGCGTGCGCCGAACAGCTTGCTTTTGTTTTTGCCTCTCCACTACGATACCGGCGCGAAGCAACAAGGAGAGTCTGTTCCACTTGCACACTGGCTGGTGCTTGTTCCATTTCAGAAAGGAGATCAGCCGCATGCGATCCATACTCTGGCTGTTAATGGTCATCCTTCTCGCCGATCCAATCTGGGCTCGAGATCCGGTCCGCCGGCAGGAGCCGCTCATGACAGACTGGCGCTTCCTCAGAGGCCATGCTCCAGGGGCAGAGAAACCGGAGTTCGATGACAGCTCCTGGCGACAGGTTGATCTTCCCCATGACTGGAGCATCGAGAACCTGCCGCCGCGATCGGAGGATCCTCTGTTCCACGTGATAACTCTGGTTCCCGGCCCCTGGCGGTTCAAATTCGGCGACGATCCTGCCTGGAAGGAGCCAGATTACGATGACTCAGGCTGGCAGTTAGTCGAGACGCCCGCCGAGTGGAGCTGGTACGGCGACGCTACGGGCGACGAGGTACGAACAGGATGGTTCCGCCGCCGTATCGTCATCCCAGAGGAGGCCGCCGGGAAGGCCGTCCTGATCCAGCTGGGTCTGATCCACGACCTGGATGACACCTACGTTGACGGGGTCAAAGTCCGCGAGCGATCGCTCGGTGACATCTACTGGTCCAATGTCCGAGTCACTTCCCGGGTCTACTTGTTACGGGGGGGATTGGGAACGCCTGGTGAACATACGGTCGCGGTGCGGGTCATGGGGAAAGCAGACGGAGGACTGGTGGCTGGCGCGCTGGAGGCGCCTACTGAGGGGCCTTGCGACCCCGGGCGGAGTGCCGGCGGTATCAACACCGGTTATGCGGTCGGGGGAACCGGTTGGTACCGCAAGCGCTTTACCTTGCCCGAATCGGATCGTGACAAAGCCGTGCGTGTAGTGTTCGACGGCAGCTACTATGAGACCACCGTCTGGCTGAATGGCGTCGAGGCCGGCCGTAACGTCTACGGCTACACTCCCTTTGGTTTCGATCTCACTCCCTACCTGAAGTCGCCCGGGCAGGAGAACGTCCTGGCTGTCCGGGTCGATAACCCGGGTGAAAACAGCCGCTGGTACTCAGGTTCCGGTCTGTACCGTCCGGTGCACCTGGAGGTCACCTCAACCGTGCACATTGCCCCTTGGGGAATGTTTCTTACCACGCCAGAGGTTTCCCCTGGCTTTGCTAAGGTCCAGGCGGAGGTTGAGATCGCCAACCCGCAGGGGGCGCCCGATACACTCGTCCGGCTGCGAATCACCGATCCGGATGGGAAGCCAGCGGGCACCGCTGAAACCCCAACGTCAAGCGACGGGAGTGTTGCGTCACTGCAAGTGTCAATTTCTACCCCCCGCCTTTGGTCGCCGGAGACCCCTTTTCTTTACGTCGCCGAGGTCGAACTGCTGGCAGGAGACCGTCTTCTCGATCACCAGTCCGTTCCGTTCGGCATCCGGACGATCGCTTGGAACGCTACCCAAGGTTTTCTTCTGAACGGACAACCTGTTGAACTCAGAGGCGGGTGTATCCACCATGACCATGGCCCCTTGGGCGCCGCCTCCTTCCCGGTTGCCGAGGAGCGCCGCGTCGCTAAACTAAAAGCGGCGGGCTACAACGCCATCCGTTGTGCGCACAATCCTCCGGCCTCTTCTTTGCTGGATGCCTGCGATCGATTAGGGATGCTGGTCATCGACGAGGCTTTCGACATGTGGAACAAGGGCGGTAATCCTGAAGATTACCATCGCTTCTTCAAAGACTGGTGGAAACGGGATATTGAGGCGATGGTCAAACGCGACCGTAACCATCCGTCCGTTATCATGTGGTCGATCGGCAACGAGATCCGAGAGCGTTTCGAGCCGCTGGGTGTAGAGACGGCGCATGCGCTAGCCAATTACGTCAGGGCGCTCGACAGAACGCGTCCGGTGACCTCGGCCTTCAACAGCGTGAGTGACAAGGCCGATCCTTATTTCGCCGCCCTGGATATCTGCGGCTACAACTACAACCCGGACAGGTACGAAATTGATCACGACCGGCACCCGAATCGGTTGATACTTGGCACCGAGTCTTTTGCCAGAGACAGTTTTGATTATTGGGAAAAGGTCGTGCGTCTGCCTTACGTGATTGGCGACTATATCTGGACAGCCTGGGACTACCGTGGCGAGTCGGGGATCGGACACACCATTCAGAAGCCAGAGCAAGACAATGCCTACCTGATGCCTTGGCCCTGGCACAACGCCTTCTGCGGGGATTTTGACGTCTGCGGCCATGAAAAGCCGCAGGGACTTTATCGGCAGGTGCTCTGGGGTGTCCGACCGATGGCGCTGCTCGTTGAACGGCCAGCTTCCGATGGCAGTTTCTCGAAAGCCGACCGCTGGGGCTGGCCGGATGAAACACCGAGCTGGACCTGGCCTGGCGCAGAGGGACAGGAAATGAAGGTGCGCGTCTACGGCGCCGGGGAAGAGGTTGCTCTTGAGCTAAACGGGGAAGAAATCGGCCGCAGGCCCGTCGGAGAGAAGCTGACGACCGAGTTTTGTGTGGCGTACAAGCCTGGAAGGCTCATAGCCCTGCTCAAGAGATCCAACGGAGAAATCAGCGAGGCCGAACTAAGAACGGCAGGGCGGATCGCCGGTCTCAGGATTGCGGCCGAGCAAGGCGAGATCCTCGCCGCTCGCGACAGCCTGGCCTTCATTAACATCGAGGCAGTCGATGAAGAGGGCCGGCTGATTCCAATCGAGACGCGCGACGTTGAAGTCGAAGTCGCGGGGCCGGGTCGGCTAGTTGCTTTCGGCAACGGGGATCCAACTGACACTAGAAGCGTTCAGGATGCCCGGCAGAGACTCTGGCGAGGGCGTGCCTTGGCGGTCATTCGCAGCAACGGCGAAGCGGGAACGCTCACCATCACGGCTCGAGCCGCCACGCTGCCTCCGGCGCAGTGTGTCGTTACAGTCAGGAAATGAGTCGTTGATGATGGACAAGTGACCGGGTAGCACCTTCACGCTCCTTCAGGTAGACCGCACTTCGTCTACTGCGTCCACTTAGTCCACTTAGATCTGAGGAATCGCCATGAAGACAACAACCATTTTCCTCATTGCGGCGTTCCTCGCCGGCAGCATGTGCGCCGGCGAGCAAATATCCCTCGAAGGCCCGTGGAGATTCGAACTTGATCGCAACGACGTCGGAGTTAACCAACGTTGGTTCGCCCGCACGCTTGCCGGGCAACTCCGCCTTCCTGGAACGCTCGCCGGCCAGGGGATCGGTGACGAAATCACTCTCGAGACGCCGTGGATTGGCACGATAGTCGACAAATCCTTCTTTACCGAACCGGAATACGCCAAATACCGACAACCCGGCCAGATCAAAGTCCCGTTCTGGCTTCAGCCCGATCGACACTATGTGGGCGCTGCCTGGTACCAAAGAGATATTGAAATCCCGGAAACTCGGGAACCGAAATCCATTACTCTTTTCCTGGAACGGCCACACTGGGAAACCCGCGTCTGGGTCGATGAGAAATTCTACGGATCCTGCACGGCCCTGGGCACGCCCCACGAGTACGATTTGGGGACGCTGACGCCCGGGAGGCACACATTAACGCTGCGAGTCGACAATCGAATGGTCGTCGACGTAGGGGAAAATTCTCACAGCATCTCGGACCACACTCAAGGCAACTGGAACGGAATCGTCGGTCGCCTGGAATTGGTGTTCGAACCCCTGATCGCCATTAGGGACCTGCAGGTTGATGCCTCCCGCCTGGATCGCCCTGTGGTGTTGAAAGGTCGGATTGCGAATGCGACTCGCCAAGCTGGCGCCGGGCAAATTGAGGTGAGTGTGCGTCGGCAAGGAGACAAGACATCGACCGCAGCAGTGATTCACAGCCCGGTTTCCTGGTCAGCGGCGGGCGGTGATTTTCAGATTGAGCTGAGCGGAGAGTTCGAGCCGTGGGACGAGTTCAACCCCGCTCTTTACGAAGCGAGAGTCAGGCTGGGCGATTCACAGCGTTCGGTGGTTTTCGGGCGCCGGGAGCTCACCACCCGGGGAACCCAGTTCCTGCTGAACGGCCGCAAATTGTTCCTGCGGGGCACGCTAGAGTGCGCCATATTTCCGGCAACCGGTTACCCGCCAGTCGACACAGAATCGTGGAAGCGAATCATTCGCACCGCCAAGGCGCACGGGCTCAACCACTTCCGGTTTCACTCCTGGTGCCCTCCCGAAGCGGCTTTCACGGCAGCCGATGAGTTGGGTTTCTATTATCACGTTGAATGCTCTTCCTGGGCTAACAACACCACGACGCTGGGCGACGGCAAGCCAGTTGATAAGTGGATTTACGAGGAAGCTGACAGGATTCTCAAGTCATACGGGAACCATCCTTCGTTCCTGTTCCTGTTGTATGGCAACGAGCCGGGGGGAGACCGTGACGAGGCTTTCCTGTCAAAGTGGGTCAGCCACTACCGGGCCAAAGACCCGCGCCGGCTTTACAGCAGCGGCGCCGGCTGGCCCTTGCTCCCTGAGAATCAGTTTCACGTGACTCCCGAACCCCGGATTCAACACTGGGGAGCAGGGTTGAAATCCCGAATTAACTCGAAGCCTCCCGAGACCCAGACCGATTACCGGGAATACATCCAGACCTACGACGTTCCGGTCGTAAGTCATGAGATCGGCCAGTGGTGCGTTTACCCTAACTTCGACGAGATTTCGAAATACCGAGGCTATCTCAAACCGAAGAATTTCGAGATATTCCGCGACAGGCTGGCAGACCACGGTATGGTGGATCGAGCTAAGGCGTTCCTGCTCGCCTCGGGCAAGCTGCAGGCAATCTGCTACAAGGAGGAGATCGAATCAGCCCTGCGAACCAAGGGGATGGGCGGTTTTCAGCTGCTGAGTCTACATGATTTTCCGGGGCAGGGCACTGCGCTGGTCGGAGTGCTCGATCCCTTCTGGGATTCCAAGGGTTATGTGACGCCGGAGGAATTTGCCCGTTTCTGTGGCCCCACGGTGGTGCTCGCCCGCATGCCCAAGCGGGTCTATCAGTCCGACGAGGCTTTCGAGGTGCAGATTGAGGTCGCTCACTTTGGACCGCGGCCGCTGGCAGGAGCGGCTGCCCGATGGGAAGTGAGAGATGACAGGGATCGGACAATCCTGGCCGGCGAGCTGACGCCCCGAGATATCCCCATCGACAATGGGACGATGCTCGGAAAGATCAGCCTCGCACAGGACGGACTCCCGGCGCCCGGGCACTTCAAGCTGGCGGTCAGGCTGACCGGCACGCCTGTCGAAAATGACTGGGATTTTTGGGTTTATCCCCCACGGCTGGAAGATCCGGCTCACTCGAGGATTCGCATCCTCAGTCGTCTGGATCAACAGAATCGGGAGTGGCTCGAGAGCGGTGGGACAGTGCTGCTCGTCGCACCTCCCGAGACGGTGATTCCCGACCCGAAGTTCGGCAAGATCGAGCTCGGCTTTTCCAGCATCTTTTGGAATACGGCCTGGACCAAACGGCAGGCGCCGCACACTCTCGGGATTCTTTGTGATCCGGGGCACCCGGCCCTGTCCGGCTTCCCGACCGAGTTTCACTCCAACTGGCAATGGTGGTATCTGCTCCACCCGGGACGCTCGGCGGCAATGATCCTCGACGGGCTGCCCGCAGGTCTGCAATCGATCGTCCAGGTGATCGATGACTGGTTCACCGCGCGTAAGCTCGGTCTGGTGTTTGAGGCGAAAGTCGGGAAAGGCAAGCTGCTGGTAAGCAGCATTGATCTGGAAACCGACCTGGAGTTAAACCCGGTTGCCCGGCAGCTTAGGCGGAGCCTTCTCGACTACATGACGAGCGACCGGTTCGCACCCCAAACGGAGGTGACAGCGGAGCAGCTGGCCAAGGTGGTGAAAGTCTTTTGATTGACCGTGCGCAACCAATTGCCACAACTTCGCGCTTTTTATCCGCGTTATCCGCGCTATCCGTCCTATCCGTGGGCAGAGATTCCCGCGGATAGGACGGATAGCGCGGATAACGCGGATGACCTTGCGGACAGAAAAGCGGGATCTTAATAGTTTTAACTATGAAAAGAAAACCGCAGCTTCGCGTTGTTTCGGGGGAGGAAAAAGAGATCATCCGAGCCGCATCGGTTGCCCCAGACGACCGCGAGCTGCTCGATGCCTATTCGCGAGCAGTCACGAGTGTCGCTGAGAAGCTCAGCCCCGCTGTGGTTCATATAGCCGCTCACCCCCGGCACTTTGGCCGTCGTCGTGCGGGGGGTCCGGAACAAGCCGCTGGAACGGGTTCAGGCTTTATTTTCACTCCCGATGGACTGATCCTGACCAACAGCCACGTGGTACACAACGCTGGCAGACTGTCTGTCACTATGTGGGACGGAACCAGCTACGAAGCTTCCCTTATCGGCGAAGACCCGGACACCGACCTGGCCGTCGTCAGTATTCCCGGAGCAAATCTCACCACTGCACCGCTGGGAGATTCCAACCGGCTGAAAGTCGGTCAGTTGGTGATCGCTATTGGTAACCCCTTCGGCTTTCAGTGTAGCGTCACCGCCGGCGTCGTGAGCGCACTTGGCCGTTCGTTACGTTCTTACTCGGGACGTGTGATTGACGACGTCATTCAGACCGACGCTGCCCTGAATCCAGGCAGTTCCGGCGGCCCGCTCGTGGATTCGCGCGGCCGTGTGGTCGGGGTGAATACCGCGATGATTCTACCCGCCCAGGGTATTTGTTTCGCCATCGCCGTAAACACTGCCAAGTTGATTGCGGGAAAGTTGCTCAAGGACGGGCGTGTCCGGCGAAGCTACATTGGAATAATGGGGCAAAACGTCTCACTGGCAAGAAAGCTGGTCCGATTCCACGATCTGCCGGTTAGCGCCGGGGTCCTCATTCAGGGGATTGAGCCGGAGAGCCCCTCCGCCTTGGCCGGCTTGCGGCGCGGTGATGTTGTCATTGGACTGGACGGACAGCCCGTGCAAGGAATTGACGATCTCTACCGGATCCTGACCGAGGAGAAAGTGGGAACGAAATTAGCGGTGACGATCTTGAGAGCCGGTCGCAAGCAGGACGTTGAACTTATCCCTCAGGAACGGCCGCAGGTAGCCGCCTGATCTGACCGCTGCCGCGGACTAAAGCGCCGGCTCGCGCCCGCAAAGCAGATTTTTCGCGGCCCGAAAAAGAAAACAGGGGGAACCATGAATGCCGCGAATGAGCCCTCCTCCGTGAGCCGGCAGGGCAGCGGCTAAATGGAGTGTGTACGAATACCGGCCAAGCCCGGAGCTGGGAGCGGGCCGGGAGAGCACGGCGGTTGAGGCGTCGCGGGTTTCGATACAACTCGCCACAAAA
>DAOTAI010000184.1:0-9564 GCA_035593865.1 Acidobacteriota bacterium | reverse complement strand
TAGATGCCTGCGTTCCTGCAATCGCGGTCTCGACAATTTCATGCACGTCGGACACATTGATACCGTAACGCGCCATCTTCTCTCGGTTCGCCCTGATCTCCAACACCGGCAAGCCGTTAATGGCTTGTACCCGCGGATCTGCAGCCCCCGGGATGCCGGCAATGATCCGCGCCGCTTTTTCGGCCGTCTCACTGAGGACGTCGAAATCGTCGCCGAAGATTTTAATGACCACATCAGACCGGGCGCCCACGCCCTCCAGCAGTTCCATCATTCGAAACTTAATGGGTTGCGAGAAGGAGTAGCTCATCCCTGGAACCTCGCTGACCTTCGCTGCCAGCTTTTCCACGATATCTTCCTGGCTCCCGGCGCCCTCCCATGTCGATTTGGGCTTTAGAAACACGTAGGTATCGGCGTGCTCGGGTCCCATCGGGTCAGTGGCGATTTCCGGTCGTCCAATCCGACTGGTGACGGTCTGGACTTCGGGGATTTCCTTAAGACTCTGTTCCATGGCGGAAATCATCTTGATCGATTGGGTTAAAGACACGCTCGGCAGTCGAGCCGTGTTGATCGCGATGGCCCCTTCCGCGAGATCGGGAATGAATTCGCTGCCCAGACTCGAAAAGAGCAGGGCCGATATGGCAATCAAGATAACCGCCCCTCCCCAGAGAACAGCGGGCCGGGGCACGGCAAATCGCAGGACGCTTTCGTACACATGCATGAGACGACGCACGATGGGGTTCTCTTCTACGTGCTCGTCATTGGCCGTTGGCTGGTAGACGTTTCGGGGCTCCTTCAGGAAAAGGGCTGCCAAAGCCGGAATCACCGTCAGGCTCAGGACCAGGGCGCCTGCAAGAGCAAAAACCACGGTCAGCGCCATCGGGCGAAACATCCTTCCTTCTATACCGGCCAAGGACAGTATCGGAAGGTAGGCGGCGATGATAATCAATTCCCCGAACTGGCTGGCTCGGCGAACTTCCAGGATTGCACCGCGGATTGTCTGAATGCGTTCGCTTTGACTCAGACGTCGTTCGAGTTCGCGCTTCCTGGCCGCGAGTTGGCGAACGCAGTTCTCGATAATGATAACCGCCGCATCCACGATGAGACCGAAATCGATGGCGCCAAGACTCATCAGGTTGGCAGAAACCCCGAAGTGCTTCATGCCGATTATGGCGATGAGCATGGAGAGCGGAATGGCCGAGGAGACAATCAATCCGGCTCGCAGCTGCAACAGGAACAGGAAGAGTACGCCTATCACTATCACGCCTCCAGCAACCAGGTTGCCTGCAGCCGTCTGAACAGTCCGTTCCACCAGGTCGCTGCGATTGTAAAACGGACTCACGATCACGCCTGGGGGAAGCGCCTTGGCGATTTCTTTTAGACGGGCGTCAACTCTTCGTGCTACTGCGCGGCTGTTCTCCCCTTTGAGCATCATGACGATCGCCATGACGGTTTCCCCTTTACCGTCACGCGTTGCCGCGCCCTGGCGAACCTCGGCACCCAGGTTGACCTCGCCTATGTTCTTGATATAAATGGGGATTCCTCCCCGTGACGCCACCACAATGTTCTCGATGTCCCGTTCATCCTGTATCAGTCCCACTCCCCTCAGCAGTTGCTGTTCTCCGCCATACTCGATATACGCCCCGCCGGCGTTGGAGTTGTTGTCCCGCAAAGCTTCTACAACTTGCGACAGACTCAGGCCGAAACTGACCAGTTGGTTTGGATCGACGTTTACCTGGTACTGCTTTTCGTGCCCACCGAAGGAATTCACCTCGATAACGCCGGGAATAGTTCGGAGCTGCGGCTTAATGAACCAGTCCAGGATGGTGCGAAGCTCCATTAGTGAATACTGGTGCCCGGATTGCGGATCCGATTCCACCGTGAACTGGTAAATCTCGCCCAGTCCGGTACTGACCGGCGCGAGTTCAGGTGTGATTCCCGGTGGCAGCTCTCTTTCAGCCGAAATCAGTCGTTCCAGAACCAACTGACGTGCCCAGTAAATGTCGACTCCCTCTTCAAAGGTCACTGTAACCTGGGAGAGGCCGAACTTTGAAAGCGACCGGATGTCAAGCGTCTCCGGCAAACCGGCCAGGGCGACCTCGATTGGAAAAGTCACATACTTTTCCATCTCGAGCGGAGTGAAAGATGGTGCTACCGCGTTGATCTGGACCTGATTGGTGGTGATATCCGGGACAGCGTCGATCGGCAGTTCAAGCGCCGAATGGATACCCAGGGCAACCAGGCCCAGGGCGAGAGTGACCATGAGGACTCGCCAACGAATACTGAAATCAACTATTCGCTCGATCATGCGCTTAGTCCTCGTGGTGATGTCCCAGTTCGGCCTTCTTTGCTTCGGACTTCAGCAGAAACGATCCCTTGGTGACAACCGATTCGCCTTCTTTAAGCCCCTCTACTACTGTCACCCACTCGCCGATTCGGGGTCCCAGTTGAAGGTTTCGCCTCTCGAAGCCGTTTTCGAGTTTCACGAAAGCCGCCATCTGGTCATCCAGTTTGTGCACCGCTTCGGCCGGTACCATCAGCGCGGGCCGGGCTACGTCAGTGGCGATTCGAACCGTAGCGAACATCTCCACTTTGAGGAGATTGTCGGGATTCGGGACCTCTATGCGCACCTTCGCGGTCCGTGTATAGGGGTCCAGCACATCGGCTACATACGTGACTTTTCCCTTGAATAACTGATCCGGGTGGGCGCCCACTCGAACCTCGGCAGTGCTTCCCTCCCGGACAAGCCGAAGGTCCTTCTCGAAGACATCGGCCTGGACCCATACTGTTCGCAGATCGGCGATCGTCATGAGTTCATCGGGCCTGTCGACACTCTCTCCCGGTGCGGCGTTGAAGCTGGTAATCACGCCGGCACAAGGGGCTCTAAGGACGCTGTAAGATGCTTGCCGGTGGTAGTCTGCTCCGGTCCTCGGCTCAAGCTTCTCGATTTCCGAATCGGTCATCCCAAAACGGTGCAGCTTTTCCTCGAGCTGTGCGGCTTCGGCTCTGCGTCGCTCACTCTCCGACAGGACATTCTGGAACTCCGCCTCGCGACGCTCGAGTTCCGCTTTCGCGATGGCGCCCAGATTGACTAAGCTGCGAGCCCTTTCGAGGGCTTGCCGGGCAACCTCGGCTGCAGACTTACTCCTTTCTAACTCCGCAAGTGCCGCAACGTACTGTCCCAGGACTTCTCCCAGCTCGACGTTGTCATATCGGAGGAGCGGCTGCCCGGCTTCGACCCGGTCTCCCAGGCGTACGTACACTTGGTTAATTCGGCCGCGTCCCGCCGAATGAACGTTGGCTATTCTGGTCTCATCTGGCTTGACGGTCCCGGTTGTTTCGATGAACTGCTGTACCCTTCGTGCTTTGACTTCGACAGACTCGATTCCGAGCCTGGACTGCGCCTCCGGGCTCAGCGACAGGAGCGACGTTTCCTCGTGATTGCTTTCGAGGCTCGATGTGCCTTCTCGGCTGTCCGCAGCCCCGTCGGCTGTCGTCCGCCCGAAGTAGAATCCTGCCGCCAAAGCACTGATGATGAGCAAGAAGATGACGGTTTGTTTACTCGTAGACATAGCTGGATTCCCTGTTATCTGACTGGCGCGCCACAAGCCTTTTCCACCTCGACGGCGGCAATATATGCGTCGCGCAAAAGTTCCGTATAGGTTCGCTGGATTTCGATCAGGCGACGTTGCTCGTCAATGACGTCGATAAGTCGGAGCTCGCCCAGCTCGTACGCACCCCGGACGATCCGCAAGTTTTCCTGCGATCGGCTGATCACCCCTTTATCGAATAGCTCCAACGCCTGGCGGACGCTCTCCAGGCGGTTTGTAGCCGCCAAGACTTCTTGGCGAACGATTCGTTCAAGCGATTCGCGCTCTAATCGGGCCGCTCTCTGGCGGGCGACGGCTGCCTCGATGTTTCCCTGGTTTCGATCAGTCAGGGGAAGCTCGATTGATATCCCGCCGGTGATTAAATTGTCGGTGTCTCGAAGCGGAATCAGCATGCCGCCCGGCTGCGAGAAGCCAAACTGATCAAAACTGGACTGCACCCGGGAATAGCCTGCCTGCACCACCAGATCGGGTGTCCCCGCGGACTTTGCCATCCGCATTTCCGCTTCGGCCAACTCCTCCCGAAGACGGGCGGCCGCAAGATCCGGCCGTCGCGTCAAGGCGACTTCGACTGAATTCCCGAGGCTCGGCAGGTCTTCCCCCGTCTTGTCCAGTGAGTCCAATATCCGCAGGTCCTCCTCCAGAGGCAGCCCAGCAAGGAGCTTTATCCCCAGCAAGGCATTCTCAGCTCGGGTGGCAAACGCCAAGCGATCGGAGTCAAGCCGATTCACCTCAACTTGTAACAGCCCTTGCTCCAGGGGCGCCCCTTCCCCGGTCTCGCTGCGCGCCTCGGCCAACCGAAGACTGTGACTGGTCAGCCTAAGCAGTTCCTCGGCATTGCGCAGGTTTCGCGCGGCTGCCAAAGCTTCCGCGCAGCTGATCTTGATTTCGGAGGCCAGAAGTCGCTCTCGATTGGTGATCTCGATACGCGCCAATTCAATACCCAGTCGGCTGACGTTAAGGCGGCGGTCTCGCTTCCCGCCTAATTCGAATTTGTGCGAATAAGCAAAAGACCAATCGCGTTCGCCGGAACTGTTGAGCACATCGCCGTTTCCGACCGATATCTCCAGGCCGGGATTGGGTCGCAAGCCGGCCTGTCGCTCCAAGGCCTGGGCTTCGACCAGGCGTTGTCGAGCGGCCAAAAGATCCGGATTATTCCGGAGTCCGACCTCGACGATCTGTTCGATCGACATGGCCGTGCCTGTCTTGCTCGGTTGGTCCAGTTGTGACGGTTTTGCCTCGGCCCTCAAAGGCGCAGTGAAACTCGCATGAAGTGTCGCCCCCAAAAAGAATGTGAACAGGGTAATACTCCTACCTGGAGTCTGCATCTCAGACCCTCCTGATTATGGCGATTGGAAACGGTTACCAGATTCCCGGCTGATAGCCGGCGTCATCGAATAAATTTGGAAGGAACGAATGATCTAACAGCGAAGCGGGACTAGGGGAATTGGGTCCGTGGGTGCAGCAGAAGATGAATTGTGGCTCAAATTGCGGCCCACGAGGATGAAAGGACGCTCAGGCGTCTCCAAGGCCACAGGTGTGTGAGCCGCATGCTCGCTGGCGTCGAGAAGACTCACCGTGTCTGACCGCAATATAGTGCCGACGAGCGGAATATCGACGCAGCCCGAGCAATCTGCAAAAGTCTGCGAGGAGAGCGGGTGTTCCTCACCTCCCCAAAACCGTGAGAAAAAGCCTAAGCAGCAGGTGCTTGCGTTGTTTTCAAGAGCAGCGTGACCGGCAGGTGCAAGACACAGCACTGTCATCCCTGGAGCCACGGCGGCTACCAGGAGAATCACGGCGAACAATCGTACGCATCGGCCCTTGAATAACACCGGGTTAGAGTAACACAACCGGTGTCCCATTCGTCAGAAAGATTCACGGGGCGTAACGAGACTAACGAAACAATAACTTCTAACACCAGAAGAAGGCGGAAAGGTAACATAATGGGAAAACATCAGAACAAAGGGACAACGTCAGAAGGGGTGTAGGTATCTTGATTCGAGTTGGTTTTCTTCTCATTCTCGTGTGCTGCGGGCTTTTCACCATCGTCTTCCCGGCTTCGACTCAGGATTTCGACGACACCGCTGCTCCGGCGCTACAGATCCGCAATTATCCTGTAGACGCCTTGAACAATTCCGGTACTCCGTATCACTTTGTGCTGTCGGTCCTCGGTGTTGATCAGGCAGAGGGTTTCTTGCCTCTCCTGGCCATAGCCGGACGCAGAACCAGCGGGGATGACCTCGAATGGCTCGCGCTGTGGAATTTGAGCGATACTTCTCCATCGGTCTGGCAACGGTTCCGCGCTGCCCTTGGAGTTCCCGGCTCGCCGGGTGGGAAAAAGTCCTCGGAGCTGTCCCTGGAGAATTTTCCCGCTCCTTGCTTATCGGTTCGGTCGTTGCGACCGCGAGTATGGAACAGAGTACGTTGGCGAGTGGTCGACGAAACTATCCGCTGGTCAGGCTACGTCAGCCCGGCCCGGTTCTTTATCAGAAACTACTCGGGTAACGGCGCCGATCTGGATGAATGCCGATTTCACCAGACTTACACGCTACTTGACCTCTATGAGGCTGCTTCGCAGTTGGCCCCTTCTTCGGAACACTTCTCGGCGTCGGCTATCATCGAAATCAAGTATCACCTTCTGGCAAACCGGCGGGTTTCATGCCTGTTTCTTGATCCCGAACACCCGAATGAGGTCGTCCAGCGCTTCGAAAGCGAGCGGCGCGCACAGGAGGGGAATACTGCTTCGTACCTTCATGCGAATGCGAACCTCTATGGATTGGGCCTTCGAGAAATCAATTTCGGAGTCTCCGGGAAGGCGCCTATCTTTCGAGCCGCGCTTTTGTTTATCCGCTCTTCTTCGTTGGAACGAAAAGTGCGCGACTGGCCGAAGCGCAATCCTTTCGATCTCGCCTACAATCCATTCGAGAATCCAGCCGTTCAAGAGCTGATAAAGAGACACCCGGATGAGGAGATTCCGCTGGCGTTTTACGTCCTCTCCAGTGAGTACCGACTCAAACCGATCCTGGTTGTTGATTTCTTCAAACGCAAAGGGGGCATCGGTCGCGAAGCGTCGCGGGTATGGAGATTTACTCTCGATCAAGCGATTGAAATGACCAACGTTCCCTTGCTATACCGCGTGCTGGGGCGGATCGGCAGCTATGCTCTCAACAAGAAAGACTACCCCCATTTCAGCCGGCGATCGGCTTTCGCCGGCGTTGAACCGGCTCGACTATTTGCCCGGCTGGAGTGGACATTCGATCCCGACACCAACGATTTGCTCCTGAAGGCCTTGGAAAAGCACCGTGCCAACCCGCTCATGGCTTCTTACCGCCGTGAAGATCAGGAGGCCAGAAAACGCCTTGAGGTGCTGCTCCAGAACGATGGTGTGCTTTTGGCCGGACACCTTCGCTGTTTGTTCGAGGACGAGGTAAGAGCCGCGCTTGCGCTGGGGAAGCGTGCTCTGTTTGATCCTGACGTGGCTCGGTACGAACAGGAAAAAGACTATCGCGAAGCTTTGCGGCTGGTTCGGGAGTTCGGCGCGGACACCAACCTGCCCGCTCATTCCTGGAGCGCGGTGCTTGATGCCTGGGCGCAGATTCAGTCACGGAACGAGACCGCATGCCCCGACGCCAAGCGATTCATCGAACGTCTTAAGCGCATAGATCCATCTCTCATCCCTCCTCGGCGCCAGGCAGCGATTCGAGCAATACTGAACGGCGAAGTTGCCACCCTCGTTGCATCAGGGAGCACTTTGGGAGATGACTAAGTGCGTTGAACAGGCTGCCCAGGCGACCCGCAGGATACCTCCGACAACCTATTCGAGGTCGCTGCCGGACACCAGGTCGCGGGCTTTTACCGTGGCTCTTCCTTTTTGGCTGGTTCTGTTTATCTTCCTCTCGATCGACTTCAAGAGCTCGGTTTTTGGCGCGCCTGTTCCTCGTCCTCGCCTGGTCCTTATCAAGGTTGACGGGCTCTCTTCGCTCGTTGTTGACGGGGCTGTCGACCCTCGCAGCGAATCAGTAAATCGCCTGCCGCATCCTGAACTGTTCCGAGAGGCTCACGCGCAGTTGCTATCGGTCCTCAAGCGGGATGTCCTGACACCGAACATTGCGACGTATTTCTACCGCAACGGGGTTCGCACTTCGATGTACTGTTCCACGCTGGCTCTCTCTACCCCTTCCTGGGCGATGATCGACACCGGTTACAGCAGCATCGTGAAGACCAACACCTATTTCAACCGCTTCACAGGAGATTTGAGCAGCTACCTGGACCACCTGCGGGAATCGCTGAACGTGACAGTGCAGGGAGCTCGCCGGACAACCGCACTCTGGCAGTTGGATTTACTGGAAATCCCGATTCTCGAGGACCATTTTCAAACAGGAAGAACTTGGACCTCTATACAGCCCTTCTATCGAGAACGTCCGACCGATCAGTTGACGGCGCTGGCCAAATACCTGATCACCGGAGGCGAAAGGAGCAAGAACCCGCTTCGACTGATCCGGCGTCATCTTGCCCAAGCCGCGTATGGTCCTGACTATCCTGAAAAGAATGACCGTGCGCTGGCTTCTCTGGCGGCGCGTAAAATCCTGGAAACCGACGTCGAAGGACAGGAAACACACGATTTTGTGAGCCTGATCTTTTCATCGATCGACCATCAATTCCACGTGGATCCGCATTACGAGAACATACTTTCCTGGCTGGCCCGGCTGGATGACTGGATTGGAGAAATCCTGAACGCTGTTGAGCAGAGCCGACGCCGGGATTCCACCTTGGTCGTGCTGCTATCGGATCATGGTCTTGACTTCGATCCGGTCTATCTCAATTACTCTTTCCCGATCAACCGCTGGCTTCGAGAGCCCGAGTTCGGCTCGCATACGGTGCTTTCACCGGTAGTCGAGGACACGGAACATGCACTTACCGTCCCCGTCCGCGGGGTGGATTTTACTCGCGTCTATGAATCGCCGCACTCGGCCTTCGGCCACGAAGTGCCCGGGGGTGAAAAGGGGTTCGTGACAGCGTTTACCGACAATACCGGCAACCCAAGGTTTGACGCTCATTTCAGGAATTCCGATATCAATCGGCTTCACCTTCTGCTGCTCGAGGTGCTCCGCTGTCGGAAACAGCCCGAACTGCTCGAGCGTATCTACCCGGAGTTCCAGGCGGCCCTTGAGTCAGCGAATAAATGGCTGGGGACGGAAATTGACAACGGTCTTCGTGCGGCAAATGGACTGGAGGAGTTGGCCAGGAGCTGGTCGGCAGACCCCGACGCGGTGAGTCGACTGAAAGAAGAAAGTGCTGCTTACCGCCGGACTGTTTCAGTTCTGCAACGCCTGTCAACTATTCCGAACGAACAGGCGCAGTGGTTGAAATGGGCCGGGAAACACTTTCGCGTGTCCGACTATCTCCCCAAGCGCTATTTGGGCCCTAACAACACAATCGAGCAACTGCGCAACTACATTACCGGCTGGAAGACTCCTTCAAACGAGCGCTGGAAAGGTCCGGTCGCCTACCGCACGGTCGATTACACCAGGCTTTTCACGAGCGTGAAGGCAACGGCGCCCAATTCCCGGGGAAATCTGCATCCCTTCCGTTTCTTCAGCGTAAGACTTCCGCTGGAACGTCTGTCCGGCGCTGTCGATCGTCCTCTCCGGCAGGCCATTTGGCTGGTCTTTGCTTCCGCCGAAGCAATTATTCTCGAATCGACCGAGGGGGAAATCCTCTACCAGCCACTTGAAGCCGTGGAGTTTCTGGAGCAGGGCATTCGCCTGAAACCGCTGGCCGATCCGGCTCGTGATCCTTTCGGCTATCAAGAGCTGGCCGGCCGCTGGATGTCGCGTCGGACCTGGGCGAATCAGTCCACCGAGCGGAATGAATGGCAGCTGGCGCCCGTTATACTCACCGAATTGTTTCGCGATAACTTTCGATTCGCACCGGGCTTCTTAAAAGGCCGGGAAAGCGA
>DAOTAI010000183.1:0-9657 GCA_035593865.1 Acidobacteriota bacterium | reverse complement strand
AAATCTGTTCAGAGCAAATCGGGCGCTGCAAATCGCCTATGGTCACGGCGACCCGGTACTCCCCGTTCGGCACTCTGATTTCAAAGACCAAGTCCGACTTCCCCGCCACCGCGTCACGGGTTAAGTCATTGTGTTCCTTGTAAATAATGATGTCACGCGGAATAACCTGCCCACCGGGCCCGTCCCATGATTTGTCCCACTTAGGCTTTTCGACATCCACCGCCTTTTCAGGCGGCTTTATCCAACCGTACCCGGTCGAATCCGAAAAGACGCTTGCCGGGGTGATCCGCACATATCCGGGCGCCACCGGCGACTGTTCCGAACCCATGTCAAAGAGAAAGAGGACTTGCTCCTCCGCCCTGACCATTCCCATCAGCAGGGCCAACCCCAGAACCGTAGACGCTGCCCACTGACATCGAAATAGGGACATATTGCCATCCTTCCTAAGAAGACCCGGCGAAGAGACCGCGCAGGGCCACGGTTACATTAACAAAACCCTCTCGCTCGGGCAAGAATTTTTGGAACCCGTTCCATTATATCGCTATCCATTATCTTGCCCGGCTCGTACGGAGGCCGGGTTGAGCAAGACATGATTGGCGAGGGTGTCCACAAATGAGACGGGGCGCCCATTACAAGTTGACTTTGTTTCGCCTGCTCAATTAATGTGTGGAACGCGTTCAATCAGGTTGGAAGGGCTTCATAGACTATCGGGCCTTGGGAGCAAGTGAGCAAGGCATGAATCAGGCGGGGACCTTGACTGACATTAGCCGTGTTTATCTTTGGCTTATTGGTCTTACCGCCGCTATAGGCGGTTTCCTGTTCGGCTACGACACCGGGGTTATCGGTGGCGCCATGCCCGCTTTGGAAAGACATTTCCAGATGACGCCGGCGGAGCTCGGCTTCTCGGTTGCCAGCGTGTTCATCGGTTCGTTGCTTGGGGCATTGGTCGGAGGGATCCTGAGCGACGCCTTGGGGAGGCGGCGAGTCCTCATCCTGACAGGCGCGATCTTTCTGATTTCCGGCCTGTTTACTGGCCTTGCCCAGACCATCTGGCAGTTCAACCTTGCCCGATTTCTAGGCGGTATCGCTATTGGGATCTCTTTACCCACGGTCGGTGTCTACCTCGCTGAAATTGCTCCGGCCCGAATTCGCGGGCGGGTTGTTTCGCTCAATCAGTTGGCTATAACCTTCGGCATTCTCACGTCTTACGTGGTCGGCTGGGCGGTAACCCGGTTCCATGCCCCGATCTGGCAAACCGAGAGTTCGTGGCGCTGGGCTTTCGGAACTCAGGCTTTGCCCTCGATCGTTTTCATCGCGGTTCTTCTGCTCATACCGGAAAGCCCGCGCTGGCTGATTGAAAAAGAACGCGATGATGAAGCGATCGCGATCATGGCCAAGGTGGATGGCATCGAAAACGCTTTGGGAGCCGCGAATGAGATACGCGAGACAATCAAAGCCGAGCAAACATCCGTCCTGCGGCTGTTGAAACCCGGGTTGCGAACGGCTCTTATCATCGGGGTGATGCTCTCGCTGTTCGACCAGATTACGGGGATCAATATCGTTATCTACTATATCCAGAAAATCCTTCTGCAACTGGGTTTCTCAGAGCAGGAGGCGCGACAGGGAATGTTGATGCTGGGGACCAACAACTTCCTGACCACCGTAATTGCTCTGGCCGTGGTTGACAAGATAGGGAGGAAGCCCCTGCTCATGTATTGCCCGCTGGGCATGGGAATTTGCATGTTCTTCGTGGGTCTTCAGTTCTACACAGGCGCTCTACCGCCGATCTTCGTGCTTTTCGCGATCATGGCCTACTGTTTCTTTTATGCACTTGGTCCTGGGCCTGTTAATCTTTTGATTTTGTCCGAGATCTTTCCAACTCACGTCAGAGGCCAGGCGGTTGGAATCTGCACGATATTCCTTTGGGTTTCCTGCTACCTGGTCTCCGAGAGATTCCCCCGCTGGCTCCATTGGTCTGAGCCTGGGACATTCTGGATCCTGGCCGCCATGTGCGCACTATTACTTCCTGTTCTCATGGTTGGTCGTGCCGGAAACCAAAGGGAAAACCCTGGAACAGATCGAGCATCATTGGCGAACTTTGCTTCAGCGCAAAGAGTCGCGAGATCCCGGAGTCAGTAAGCGGTCGATGCAGGCGGATACTCTGGATTGATCCGATCTGACCGCACGCAGAAGGCCTCCAGGAGGAACCATTCATGTCAGGCTGCGAAAATCGAGAAACCGGCGCCCGCCGACGGATCCTGTTCGCGCTGATCGTCCTCGGAACCCTTACAGTGGCGTCGTTCCAGGCGCAGGCGGCGAATCGCGAGGACCTTGACGATTGTGGGGGGTTCAAGAAAATATCGTCACGGGCAACCGGCTTTTTCAGAACGGAATTTATCAACGGGCGCTGGTGGCTGATCACTCCCGACGGACACGGCTTCATATCGGCGGGTGTCAACCACGTTGACTACAAGGAAGACTACACCAAGGCATTCGTATCGTTCGTTGTTCGCCACTTGAAAGACTGGGGCTTCAACACCATCGGGTGGTCCCAGGAATCGATGAGTACGAAATTTGTCAAGGGTGAACTGAGGCATTCCCGAGGGTGGGGTCCAAAGCAGTATCAGCAGGCACGCATGCCTTACATGCATCTTATACGCTTCACTGACATCGAATGGTACGCGAACGAGGAATTTCCGGATGTTTTCGGGAAGGAGTTCGCGGAAAAGTGCGATCGACTGGCGCGCGAGGTGTGTTTACAACTGCGGGACGACCCTTATCTGGTCGGGTATTTCTATTCGGACACACCCAACTGGCCGCTCTGGGCGGAGAAGGTGGGGCGTGAATCCATCGGCGCCGTGGCTCGAGCCTATTACCGGACGATTAAGGACGCCATAAAACGCTACGATCCGAACCACCTGCTTTTTGGGGACCGCTTCAAGGCAGACGAGGCCATTCCCTTGGGTCAGGCTCGAGTTCGAGGCGTACTCGAAGAAGTTTTGCGGGAGATGACCAACACGGTTGACGTACTTTCCCTGGAATACTACCAGCCCGACAGCGAAATGGAGGACAACTTGAAGCGCTGGAGCCGGGCAGCCGGTGGAAAGCCGGTACTTCTGGCCGATTCCGCCTTTCTTGCCCCGACCGATGTGCTCAAGATTTCCCCCTCTTCCCCTATCTATGCCGCTGACCAGGCCACCCGCGGGGAGAAGTACAAAGCTTTTGCTCGCCGAGCCTACTCAATTCCGCTCGTTATCGGCTGGCATTGGTGTGCCTTTGGTCGAAGCACTGGCCGGAGGTCGGGCTTGCTCGACGGCGACGACCGGCCATATGAGGAATGCGTGAGCAAAATGCGTTCGTTTAATCGCAACGATCTGTACCAAACGGCCCTGGCCGCTGGGTCGCCAAGCGGCCAGGGGAAGCAAAACCGCCCGAGGTGAGGACGGAACCCCGAGTCGCCTTGCCGACGGCAATCATTCCTGTGTTCGAGGACAGAGTATGCGTAAAGCTCATCCTGGCCGCGAATTCTCTTGCCTGTTGTCTGTCTCTGTCCACGTTGGCTGAACGCTCCAGAGCCCGAACGTAAGTTAGGTATTTATGTCTTGACTATACTTACTCCTCACGAACAGCATAATCCGTCCAGGAGGATTGATATGGCAGATCTAAGACACTTTCAATAGTGAAACGCTATTTGCACTCGCGCCTTTAGACGAGCTTTAGATCGACTAATTCACTCTTACTATGGCTCGATCCGAGAAAGACCTTCGTAAAGCCCGCCTGAAGGCAGGACTACAAACAAATGATTGTCGCGGCGCCTCGGGGCCAGCCAGCCAACGGCTGTTGAGTGCCACGATCGGTCTCGAACTGCTTGGACGAGTTCCGGTTTTCAGGCATTCAGTACCTGCCGAACTCCTCAAGGGTCTCGTACATGGCAATAATGTTTTCAGGTGGTACGTCGGCCTGGATGTTGTGGATCGTGCAAAATACAAAGCCTCCACCGGGCGCAAGAATATCCAGGCGCCGACGCACATCGTCGCGTACTTGCTCCGGGTTTCCGCGCGGAAGAATCTCCTGAGTGTCCACGCCCCCGCCCCAGAAGACCAAATCGGTGCCGAAGTCCTGCTTGAGCTGCGAAGCCGCCATTCCCGGCGCCGAAGTCTGTACGGGGTTCACGATGTCAATTCCGATTTCGATGAAATCGGGAAGCAGCGGCCGGACATTTCCGCACGAGTGGAAGAAAAAGTATGCGTGAGGCGCTCTCTTCTTTACGAAATCGATCAGTTCGGCCTGCCGGGGTTTGAAAATATCCTTGAACATTGCCGGCGAAACGAGCTGTGACTGCTGAGTGCCATAGTCATCACCCTCGGCAATAATGTCCACCAGATCGCCCACCTCACTTAGCCCTCTTTCCCAGAACTCGATTTTGACCTGGAGGATCCGATCGATCAGCGCCTCCGCCTCTTTTCGGTTCAATAGGAGATCGGTCAAAAACGCCTCCATACCCCGCAGACGAATTGCCATCTCGAGTAAACCCGCGCAGACGCTCTTCATAACGACTGCATAGCCGGCCTTCCTGAAGGCGGTCGCCTTTTCGCGCAGATTCCTAAAACGGCTGGGATCGCCCCCAAAAGGCCAATTGTGAGATGCGATCAGGTCGCTAGACAAATCACCACCAGCAAGCGGATGCACAACGAGGTCATACCAGAGACTGGCTTCTTTGTCCCTTTGATAGGTCAATCCCCACTCGTCGCGGTGAGACAGGTAACGGCCGTCATCGGTGTCCCGAAAAGGCCAGCTGTGACTTGTTCTCGCCCACAGTCCCCGCGTATCCACCCCTAATCGGCACAGCAAATCCTCATCGGGCGCCGCTAACTGCTGAATGCCGTCAGAAATCGAAACCCGGCCCGACGGCATGCCCAGCCACCGGCGAAATGAAATGTAGGCCGGGACAGATATCCCGGTCACTTGAGTGCTCCCCAAATCTAGCGGGACACGGTCCGGCTCACGATGTCTCAGCGACAGGAGCAGTCGCTCACGCGCCCGTATCATGGAGCCCCCAGCTCTCAGCTTCTATATTCATGATTCACGCTTCCCTGATTTCGAACGTCATTTCGATGGGCAGATTAAACGCCTTCAACAACGCGCAATACCCGCCTCACACACAAATCGTGCGACTTTAGTCTACGTCGTTTGAACATGTTTCGAAGGTTCTTACCACGGCGAACGGATGCTGTCAACCATCTGCCCCGAACAGACAGAACCATCCCCTTGTCTCGTCCCGGTTCCCCGTTTAAGTCTCGCGGCATTTGCCATATCGCTCAGATTGTTCTCCCGGCGCCCGATGACCGTTGGCAATTGATAGAGTCAATTGGTGGTACTCAGAAGACGCTTCGCGGCAAGAACTGGTCTCTGTCGGAGCTTCCAGCCCGCATATTACCGCCTTTTCGGGCGGTATCCATTACGCAAGAGCCTTCCGGATCTTGACATTTCACTTAGGAAGGAAGAACATGTTCCAGCACGGGAGGCTTTCATCGCATGATTTCTGGACCAGTTCACGGTTCTCCTCCGAGATCGGGCCTTTTAGCACTGGTCACACTGCTTGTGGCTGTTTGCTCTGGCTGCTCAAATGACAACGGTATAATTGCCCGACTGGACGTGAAGGCCGGGGAATTTGATCGCAGAGATACGGTGGTCACGTTCGATACATTCGGGGAAATAAAGCCCGGTGCCTACCTGATGATCGACAAACAGGGGGCTGAAACTCCGGTTCAGATTCTCGCAAACGGAAAGGGAATTTTCATTCTGCGAAGGTTGCCAGCTGGGGAATCTGTACAGTTTGAGCTCAAAGCCGGCAGCCCCGGTGCGACCCGAGATCGTGTCACTTTCGAAAAGGCGAAAGGGGCAGTAACCTTTCAGATAGGCACTCGTTCTGTGCTGACTTACGTTGCTGAAAAAAGACATCCTCCCTTGCCCGAAATTCCCCCGATCTACGCGCGTGGAGGATACATCCATCCTGTCTACACGCCCTCTGGGGTGCTTGTCACCGACGACTATCCGCCGGATCACTACCATCATCACGGTATCTGGTCCGCCTGGACGAACACGCAATTCGAAGGCCGGCAGCCTGATTTCTGGAATGTTCGAATGAGGACCGGGTCAGTGGAGCCGGTTGGCTTGGACAAACTTTTTGACGGCGTTGTGGCCGGCGGCTTTCGCGCTCGCCACCGCTACATTGATTTAACAACAGGGCAGCCGAAACCCGTGCTTAATGAAGAGTGGGAGGTCTCGATTTACAACTCCCTTAACGACCCTCCCTCAAAATGGATTTTCGATCTGGTTCAGCGGCAGGAATGTGCAAGCAGCAGCGAGCTTCGCTTATTACAGTATCGTTATGGTGGAGTCGGTTTCAGGGGGCATCGACAGTGGTTGGGACCCGAAAACACCTTCTTTCTCACCTCCGAAGGGAAGGACCGGAGCAACGGTCACGGAACGCGCGCCCGTTGGTGTGAGATCGCGGGCCCGGTGGACGGCCGGCTGGCCGCGGTGGCAGTATTGGGACATCCCGAGAATGAGGAGTTTCCGGAGCCAATGCGAATCAACCCGATTCAACCGTTTTTCAACTTCAGTCCTACAGCCGCCGGCCCATCGGCTATCGTACCCGACAAACCTCGCGTGACGCGGTACAGGTTCGTCGTGTATGACGGGCGGAGCGATCCGGCCGAAATCGATCGTCTTTGGAACGACTATGCCTACCCGCCGGCGGTTCAAGTCACCTCTGGCTGAAGACCCTCTACCACAAATTAGAGGAATCCCGCCAGGCACAAAGTGGGGGCTAAAAATCAGCAGGATGGGAACGATGTTAAGACGTACTATAACGGCTCTAATGGCGGCTGTGATCATCAACGGAGGCGCAGCGGCGGCTGTGGCCGCAGAGCGCGGCTTTGCCGACTTCGCAAGAGACCTTATTGATCTGGAAAAGCTTTCGTGCGTCGACTTCACTTCCGTGAGAATGACGTCCACCTGGGACCGAACCGGAGGCAATCGAGACAACTTCCACGCCGGTTACTTGAATGACGGGGTCTATGCTTTCGCAGATTTCAACGGACCCGGAGTTGTTCGTCGCATCTACAGCGCCAAGCCGGGCGGCTGGCTGCGGATTTTCATTGACGACAACCCTCGCCCGGTGGTTGACATGGATTGCGCAGAATTCTTCTCAGGCCGTCACTCTCCCTTCGTGCGTCCTGTGGTGGGTCCCATGGGCGGTGCCAACTACTGCTATTTCCCTTTCGCCTATTCCAAATCTATCCGCATTCAAACCACCGCCTTGGCGGACAAGCCTGACGACTACGGGTCTTATTATCAGGTGACTTATGAGACCTTCCCCGAAGGGACGCGGATTACGCCGACACAGATTCCCTTGTTGACGGCGGATGAGCAGGTGTGGCGCCAGGTGATAGAGACCTGGAAGAATGTCGGACAAGATCCAAAGCCTTCAAGCAGCCGGCAGACAACCGTGACCAAAGAGGTCCGAATTCGCCCGGGTTACTCTGCTACTCTTGCCGACCTTACCGGACCTGCGGTTATCGACCGGATCCACATCAAGTTGCAGGACCCCACTCAACAGCTTCTGAGATCGACTCTTCTGCGCATCTGGTGGGACGAGGAAGAGACTCTCGGTGTGGACTGCCCCTTAGGGGATTTTTTTGGAAACGCTTTCAGTCAGGTCCCCTACAAATCTCTGCCCATGGGCCTGGTCGACGGCGAATACTACTGTTACTTTTCCATGCCTTTTAACAGTCGGGCTCGTATCGTAGTTCTGAACGAAAGCCTGGAGTCGCCGGTCATCATCACTTCCCGCGTGGTTTATCACAAGACCGATGGGATGCGGCAGGATCAAGGTTATTTTCATGCCAAATGGAGGCGTGAGAGTGTGGCAGCGGTCGATTTGAAAAACGCCAATCTGGACGCCCGATACAACTACACCATACTCGACGTGAAGGGCAAAGGGCGTTACATCGGAACCAGCCTGAACGTTTTCAGTCGGGAGTTGAACTGGTGGGGTGAGGGGGACCCGATGATTTTCGTGGACGGCGAACGATGGCCGCCGACTTTTCCTGGAACCGGAACCGAAGAGTATTTTAACGATGCCTGGGGCTTCAACCAATATACGCGAGCCGTTGGGGCAGATCCGGACAAGAAGGAAAGGAGCGTCGTTCCCGTCTCCGGAGTTCTTCTGCCTGGGTTGGACAGCCCGAACGGGTGCTTTGCTGGAAATGCGGTGTTCAGTTTTCACCTTTCCGATTCCATACCCTTTATGGAACGGATCCTCGTGACGATCGAGCATGGCACCGAGAACAACATGAGCAATGACTATTCGAGCGTCGCTTACTGGTATGTCCGTCCGAATTCCCGTGACTTTTTCTTCATGCGGCCGGTCCTGGAGCGCGCTACCGTACCCATTGAGGAATGGGAGGACGTGAGAAAAGAGGCCCTCCGGGTCTACGGGCTCGAACTGCGCCGGATATTGACGGATGCTGCGGCCTCGGTACGGAATCACCCGACGGATGCGCGACATTACGGCTGGCGCCGTCAGGTGCTGGGACGGCTTACTCGACTCGGAGAGGCAGTCGGGCTCACCGCTGAAGAAAGGGCAGAAATTCGGGAACGCTGGCTGGGATCACGCGAAGGCGGCACCCAGAGTGAGTGGGCGAAAGTCGACCAACTGATAATCGAATTGGCGGATCGATTAGCGCTGGAAGAAGAGTGATATTTCCTTTAGAGCTGCCTGGACAATGAGTCGGCCTGTCGTTTTGACCGGAGACCGCTAACACTCCAGTAAACCTAAGCCGGAAAATCGCTGCTGGAAAGTCCGGCCTTGGACTTTGGCGAAAATATACAATCGTGTAAGCCGAAGAAGGCGTTGCTGGTGTTGAGATTGTCATACCGGGAAGTACGGCACCCCGGAGGTGTGCCGCCAAGTTGCCGCAATTGTATATTCTCGCCAATGTCCATTGCCGGACTCTGGAGCTCCGGAGTCCGGCATGGCAGAAGAAGGATGCTGGCACAATTGATCCTACCTGCGGCACGGTGTCGGACTCTGGAGAGTCCGACCACGATGAATCTGTGCTGACATAATCGATGACGGGGTCTCCCGCGCGCTCGGAGTCCATTATGGGCCTCTCTGTTTTTGCAAGCCTGGAGCGCTGTGCTCCAGGTCTGTTGTTGGCCTCTGCGGCGGGAGGTAGGATGTGGGCCCTGTTATTCCTCCGAGTTCAAGAAAAGTTTCAGTCCTAACTGGATGACTCTTGGGCTTCCGGCCGTCAAAATTCGTCCGAAATTTCCGGCACTCGCGTTGGTGTTGGGGGCGTTCAAGTTTACCCAGTTAAAGGCATTGAAAAGTTCTCCACGGAACTGCAACCTCTGCCCATGGAATCGAAAGTTACGCGACAAACCAAGATCCAGGCCCTTAAAACCAGGTCCATCCAGGATGTTGCGACCGGCAGTACCAAACTCACCCGTTGCCGGCTGCGAGAAAACGGAGGTATCAAACCATCGGTTCGCGACTTCTGCACGGCTCCGATTGGGATCAAGCTTCGGGTCTCCGTTAAGATGCGGTCTGTCGGTATTGGTCCCGTTCAGATTGATATCCCTCCCGGC
>DAOTAI010000182.1:0-9659 GCA_035593865.1 Acidobacteriota bacterium | reverse complement strand
ATTGACCGGCGTTCTGGTTTATCTCTTGCTCTATCAACTCTGATCAAAAAAAGGGCGGTTGCCCGCCCTTTCTATCTGGCAGTTCAAAGCCGGATTTACGCGACTTCAAACACTTCGTGTTCCTGAAACGGATCATCCTCACCAAGCTCCTGCCGGGATATCTTTACCTGGCGTGAAGTATTCTTGTAATAATGAGGATGTTTAGCTTTCGATGCGCTGTAGACTTCATCCCAACAGTGGGTGCAGGAGTCCACATGGATCAGGAAATCCAGCTGATCTTCCAGCGATAGTTCGTTCGCCAGATAGCCCTTCAACAGTTCTCGGTCACACGATCCATCCATTGTTTATCCTGTCTCCTCAAAGAAAAAAAACTCCTTGTGCAGTTATAGACATTAAGCCGGGCCTGAGGTTTCAAAGAAATTGAATCTTTTTGACCGCAATTTCGACGGTGTGGCTCGGCTCAGACGCGGCTAAATGTCGCGGCTGCTCAAGAAGAAGGCGAACAATACTATTTTCCTGTTCCAAGATCAACTGTTTTTTTAATCAATGTGTACCCCTCACAACGGTGAAGAAATCGGCAGGTTTCATCCGCGTAATCCGCGCTATCCGTCCTATCCGCGGTAACCAGCCCGCGGATTGGACGGATAGCACGGATTACGCGGATAAAACCGCCTATTTACGGCGTTACTCGGCTCGCATCGTGATTGAATTTTCCGTTTGCTCTTTGCTATCTTTATCCTTCTATGATTTCGGCAACGCAGATTCGTAAGGGAATGATCATTTTATTTGAGGGGCAACCTCATCGAGTGATGGAGTTTCAGCACCGGACGCCCGGAAACCTGAGGGCATTCGTGCAGGTTCGTTTACGAAATCTGCGAAGCGGCGTCTCCTTCGAGCATCGCTTCAGCGCCGGTGACGCGATTGAGCGGGCCATTCTTGAACAGCACGAGATGGACTTCCTCTATAAGGACAACACTCATTACCATTTCATGAATGCTGAGACCTATGAGCAGGTGGCGCTGGACGAGGAGATGCTGGAGGACTATACCGGTTTCCTGAAGGAAGGGGCTCGGATCCAGGTTGATTTCTTTGAGGGCGAGCCGATTGCGGTAGAAATGCCTTCGTACGTCGAATTGCGGGTCGTCGAGACAGAACCAGAACTGAAGGGGGCGACTGCGAGCAACTCCCCGAAACCGGCCGTACTGGAGACGGGAGCCGTTGTGCAGGTGCCGCCCTTTATCAGGCCGGGCGATTTGATTCGGGTTGACCCGAACGAGGGACGATACCTCGAAAGAGCGAAGTAAGGTTCGATGACCGCGGGCTTTGAATCTTGAATTCTTTTGAATCTTTAACCCCTTTTCATCTTTGATTTCCTCACGCGAAAGACTGGAAGTCGACGTTCTTTTCGTCGGGGCAGGACCGGCCAGTCTGGCGTGTGCGCTCCATTTGTCAAAACTCGTTCACCTGCATAACCAGGCGATCGAGCAGGGCCGCGAATCCGGGACGATTCTCGAGCCGTCCCTCATGGTCATTGAAAAGGGAAGAGAAATTGGTTCTCATGCGTTCAGCGGCGCCATCGTCGATCCTCGAGCTTTCGACGAACTCCTCGCACACTTTCCAGGGGAGGATCCCCCTTACGATGGGCCTGTTACTGACGATGCTCTTTACTTTCTCTCCGAGACGGGGTCGTTTCGATCTCCCCTTACCCCTCCTCCCTTGAAGAATCACGGAAACCAGGTTGCTTCTCTGGGTCGCATCGTGCGATGGATGGCCGAATTGTGCGAGAAGCAGGGAATTGACGTTTTTCCCGAGTTTCCCGCTGTAGAGCTTCTTTTCGACGGCGACTGGGTCGTAGGTGTGCGGATAGGTGACAAGGGAAGGGACAAGGAGGGGCGGCCGAAGCCAAACTTTGAGCCCGGGCTTGACCTGCATGCTCACATCACTGTCCTGGGAGAAGGCCCTCGCGGCACGCTTACTTTGCAGGCCCAGCGGAGGCTGAAACTGGATCAGGGTCGGCAACCCCAGATCTATGCGGTGGGAACGAAAGAGGTTTGGGAATCAGCGCATCCAATCCAGCCAGGACAGGTTTACCACACGCTTGGCTACCCTATAGGCACGCGTGAATTCGGGGGCGGGTTTCTTTACACCTTCCACGACAACTTGATTCACGTTGGAATGGTGCTGGGACTTGACTATACCGATCCACGAATGGATTCCCACCGCCTTTTGCAGCAGTTCAAGGGGCACCCTTTCGTGCGCCGCTTTCTTGAGGATGGAAAGCTGATCGCTTACGGGGCCAAGGCTATCCCGGAAGGCGGATACTACGCCATGCCGAAGCTTTACGCCGATGGATTGCTTATCGTGGGCGATTCCGGCGGCTTCTTGAACAGCCAGCGACTCAAGGGTATTCATCTGGCGGTCAAATCCGGGATGCTGGCGGCCGAGACTATTCTTGAAAGCCTGATAAAGAGAGATGCTTCCGAAGGCGTCCTTCAGGGCTATGCACAGAGGTTTGAGAAAAGCTGGGCCCGACAGGAGCTCTGGAAAGTGCGCAATTTCCGCCAGTCTTTTCAAAGGGGCTTCTGGCGTGGAATGGCCCATGCGGCCACACAGTTCCTGACCGGCGGTCGGGGCTTGTTCGACCCCATGCCGATCCGTGCCGGACATACCATGATGGCGCGTTTCGCGCATCGCTCGGAGACGATCGGCACGCTTCCGTCAAACGGAAACCTGATCATCGACAAGCTGACCGACGTCTATTATTCAGACACCGCGCATGAAGAAAACCAGCCCTGCCACCTGAAAATTCTCGATCCCGATATTTGTACTAACCGATGTACCTATGAATACGGGAATCCTTGCCAACACTTCTGTCCCGCCCAGGTTTACGAGATCCTGAAATTGGATGAAGGAAATCGGCTTCAGTTGAATTTCACCAACTGTGTTCACTGCAAAACCTGTGATATAGCGGATCCATATCAAATCATCGTATGGACTCCTCCGGAAGGAGGAGGCGGCCCGAACTACCGGAACCTGTAACCACGCCCGCCGCTGTCAACTTAGCGATGAACTAAACCTCGTCGGTTCCTGTTGTCCTACACGACGACTTACCTCTGCTCCTACATTCTTTCTCGGCCGTGTCTGACTTGACATTGTATGTTGCCGAAGTAAGTAACTGAAAACAGGCGATTTATAGATTTGACAATCTAGGGGTTTCTGGCTTACAATAGGGACGCGGAATCTTTTGGAGGCCCTGATGGAGTTCAATGTAGGTGATAAAGTCATTTACCCGAACCAGGGGGTCGGTGTAATCCAGGATGTTTGCCAGAGGAGCATTGCCGGTCGTCAAGAGCAATTCTATCTTTTAAAGATACCCGCTAATAATTCCACGGTAATGATTCCTGTAGCGAATGTGAACCATGTCGGTCTACGCCGTCTTTGCAGCGACGCGCAGCTGGACGGTCTTTTCGAAGTTCTCCGCGGTGAGTTTTCCACACCGAATCCCGACTGGAAGAACCGTTACAAGGACAATCTCGAGAAGATGAGAACGGGCTCGATTTTTGAAGTTGCCGAAGTCCTCAAGAATCTTTATTTTCTGAGCTATCAAAAGAGCTTATCTTTCCGCGAAAAAAAGATGTTCGATCGAGCAAGACAGCTCATCGTTTCCGAGATAGCGACGGTAAAAGGCGAGGATGTGGGCCAGGTCGAGTCGCAAGTCGACACCATTCTGGCCGACGCTTATCGACGTTCTGTCGGTCGCTCGGCGTAACCGGAATTGGGCCCGGGCAGGCCGGGCTTTCAACCTCAGGTTGTTATTTCCCTTAGTCCTTGATTTGCGCCAGAACCTTTTGGGCAGCTTTCACCGCGTAATCGATGTCCTCTTCGGTATGGGCAAGTGATGTGAAGATTGCCTCGAACTGCGAAGGTGCGAGGTAAACGCCCAAATCGAGCATTCCTTTGAAGAAGCGCGCGAACCTGGCGGTATCGGCCTTAAGGGCCGTTTCGTAATCTCTGACGGGCGAGTCCGTAAAGAAAGGTGTGAGCATCGAGCCGCATCGCTGAACCTGCAGGCTAATCCCCGCCTCCCGGGCCGCCGCGGCGATTCCCTCGCTTAGTCGTTCGGCCAGTTGCTCCAGGCGATCATAAGGTTTTTCATGCTCGAGGATCTCGAGAGTCTTCAATCCTGCCGTGACGGCCAGGGGATTGCCGGAGAGTGTGCCGGCCTGGTAAACCGGTCCAACGGGCGCCATAAGATTCATGATCTCTCGTTTTCCGCCGTAGGCGCCGATCGGCAATCCACCGCCAACGATTTTCCCGAGACAGGTCAAGGGCGCGGATAAACCGAATCTTTCCTGTGCTCCTCCCAAGGCCAGCCGAAACCCCGTGATCACTTCATCGAATATGGTCAGCGCACCGTTTTCCTCAGCCAACCGGACGACAGACTCGAGAAATCCCTGTTGGGGCGGAACGACCCCCATATTAGCGGGTACAGGTTCCAGGATGACCGCAGCGATTTTACCGCGGTGCCGGTCAAAAGCCTTTTCGAGAGCAGGCACATTGTTGAAGGGGAGGCTGATCGTATGAGCGGTGAATTCGGGCGGAATTCCGGGAGTGCCAGGAATGGAAAGAGTAGCGACACCGGAACCGGCTTTAACCAGCAAGCTGTCGACATGGCCATGGTAGCAACCGCTAAACTTAACCACCATCGGTCGACCGGTGTACGCCCGTGCGAGGCGCAGCGCGCTCATAGTGGCTTCGGTCCCGGAGTTGACCAGCCGGACGCTCTCGATAGACGGAAAGAGGTTGCAAATCCTTTCGGCCAGCAACAATTCCAGTTCGGTGCTTGCCCCGTAACTGGTTCCGTTCTCTGCTGCCTGTTGGAGGGCACTTACCACCTCGGGATGGGCGTGACCGAGTATCATCGGTCCCCAGGAGCCAAGGAAGTCCAGGTAATCATTGTTATCGATGTCGGTCAGGCGGGCGCCCTTCGCGGACCGGATAATGGGCGGGGTGCCGCCGACCGCCTGAAAGGCACGAACTGGGCTGTTGACTCCCCCCGGAATGACTCGTAAAGCTCTTTCGAAGACTTCCTGGCTGCGGGCCCGTATTGTCACATTGCTCCCTTTCGAATCATTTCCGCCGCCTCTTTGGCGAAGTAAGTAAGAATCAGAGCCGCTCCCGCGCGATGAATCGACAGGAGTGTTTCCCGGATGGTAGCTTCCCGCTGCAGCCATCCTTTCTCGAAAGCGGCGCACAGTGCCGAATACTCGCCGCTGACATTGTAGGCAGCAACCGGGACTTCGACCATGTCACGAACTTGCCGGATTACATCGAGGTAGGGCAATGCCGGTTTCACCATAACCATATCGGCGCCCTCCTCGAGATCGATGACCACTTCACGCAACGCTTCTCGGGCATTGGCGGGATCCATCTGGTAGCTTTTTCGATCGCCGAACTGAGGCGCCGATTCAGCTGCCTCACGGAAGGGACCGTAGAAAGCCGAGGCGTATTTTGCGGCGTAAGACAGGATCGCGGTGGTTTGCAGGTTTTTCTGGTCCAGCGCCTCGCGGATGGCGGCCACGCGGCCGTCCATCATGTCGGAAGGCGCGACCACGTGGGCCCCGGCCTCCGCGTAAGCAACGGCCGCCTTGGCGAGGATCTGAAGACTCGAATCATTGTCGATCCGGAAGTCCCCTTCGGCGCTCTGCACTGGTATTCCGCAATGTCCGTGATCGGTGTATTCGCAAAGGCAAACATCGGCAATCAGCAGCAAGTCGGGAATCTCCTTCCTGGCTGCTCGCAACGCCCTGCACACGACGCCGTTTGGATCGTAACTGGCACTGCCAATCGAATCCTTTGCACCCGAATCGGGAATTCCGAACAGAATGACGGCGGGAATTCCGGCGTCTCGCACGGCTCGAAGTTCCTCTGTCAGAAGATCGACTGAGTAGCGGTACTGGCCGGGCATCGCGCCTATTTCCTGGCGGATTCCGTGGCCCTCTACGACAAACATCGGGTAAATCAGCTGATCGGTTGAAAGGCGCGTTTCACGCACCATCCTGCGGATAACGGCGTTTTCACGAAGCCGACGGGGACGAAGATAGGGAACCATGAGTTCTTCCTGGGCTGATCACTGTGTAGGAAATTAATGGCGGTGCAGGGATTCGAACCCCGGACACAGCGGATATGAGCCGCTTGCTCTAACCTCTGAGCTACACCGCCATGAAAGCCAACATCATAGCATGAATTGACGACTCATATGCCAGAGAGAAAAACCGGGAAAAACAGGGAAGCGGAATCTCTGATTCTCTTTCTCAGCTTTAAGGAAGGTGACTCTTAGACTGGACCGCTTGCTTTAGCCGACAGTCATTTTTTCTGTGGTATTTAGAAGCGGACTTTTGCAATAATACTCCCGTCTATGGCTTTTGTCGTTCTCCCAGGGATGATGTATGTTCGGGCTTCTTAACCGAAGAAGCGAAGACGGCCTGTCATTCGCCGTTAGAGTTCGTTTGTTTTCGGCGAATGTAGGCTTGTGAGGTCTGACCTTGTTGTCCCGGATTGAGGACGTGTCATTTCAACCCTACTTTTTCGACCACTCGGATCAATTCTCAGAAGAATCGTGGTTTCGGGCTGAATGCGCTAGATTCTCGTGGTTTACCGGGGGGAACAAGGGGCGCGCATGGCTTTCGGTCGCTTGCCAGTGCGCTGTGCGTGAATGCCGCAGAAGAGAGAGTTTCTCCTGTCATGCGGCCGTATCCTGTTGAGGAGGTTAGATGCGAGTTCACAAATCTGTCTTGGTAGCAGTGCTAGTTCTGCTAGTTTCCTCGGTGCTGGCGCAGGATCCCCGCGGAACCCTGCTCGGGCGTGTGACCGACGCAACCGGCGCTGTAATGCCGGGGGTTGAGGTCCGTGCGACCAATGTTCAAACCGGAGTTTCATTTACATCGGTCACGAACGATAGGGGAAACTACAATATTCCCTTCCTTTACCCCGCCGTCTACAAGGTTGAAGCCCAGATGCCGGGCTTCAAGGCATACGTTCGCGAAAATGTCCAGATACGAGTCAGCGAGACGGTGGAGTTGAACATCCAGATGGAGGTAGGTGAAATCAGCGAGGTCGTCTCTGTCACGGCCGAAACGCCGGTACTCGATACCGCAGGCGCCTCCCTGGGTCAGGTCATCGACGAGCGACGGATTCTTGAATTGCCGCTGTTTGCCGGAAATCCGGTCGAGTTGACCATGTTGACGCCCGGTGTTGTCAACGCCACCGACATGCGCATCCGAAAGGCCGCTTTCAACAATGCGCCCTCGCAGATGTCGACCGATGGAATGGGCCAGTACAACAACGAATTCCAGATTGACGGCGTGAGCAACAACTTCGCCAACGGCAATGGTACCTCACGCGTGGCATTCAGCCCACCGCCCACGGCGATCAAGGAGTTCAAGATTCAGACGAACCCCTACGATGCCAGCGTGGGTCATACAGTTGGCGCGGTAACGAATGTTTCCACCGCCAGCGGTACCAATGAAATCCATGGCGAGGTCCATTACTGGCATCGAAACAGCGCGCTGGACGCCCCGACCTTCTTCCAGAACAAGGCTGACACAAAGCCGTCTGTCTACCAGGACCATCGTTACGGCGCCTCGGCTGGAGGTCCGGTCTACATCCCCGGGCTGTATGACGGCAGGAACAAGACCTTCTTCTACTACGCCTACGAAGGCAACAAGTGGGGTTCGCCGCAGTCCGGCAGCCGCACGGTTCCGACCGAAGCTCAACGCAGGGGCGACTTTTCCGCACTGCTGGCGCTGGGGCCGAACTACCAGATTTACGATCCGTTGACCACGCGTGCGGAGGGAACCGGTTCTTTCCGACGTGACCCCTTCGTGAATAACATCATTCCGTCTCACCGACTGGACCCGGTCTCGCAGAAGCTCTTGGACTTGTACCCCCGGCCGAACCAACCAGGTACCAGTGAGGGGCGTAACAACTACTTTTATGACCTGAGTGCCAGCGAAGACTACTACGTCCACCTGGTCCGTTTCGATCATGTTTTCAGTGAGAATCACCGCCTCTTCGCCCGTATTCATTACGACTGGTGGGAGGAGGACAAGGATCACTGGTTTGGCGATTACAGCGCGATCGTTCTGAACCGGATTAACCGGGGCTTTGCGCTGGATGACGTTTACGTGATTAACCCCGCCACCGTGTTGAACGTTCGCTATGGAATCACCAGCCAGGATTTCCCGGAGCGTCGCGTGACCCGGGGCTATGATCTTAGCAGCCTCGGTTTCTCGCAGTCGCTGGTGAGCCTGCTTGACCCGGAACTGGCCACCATTCCACGAGTTTCCGTATCCGGATACGATGCCCTGGGCAGATGGGAAAGTGGCGACGGAGCGGACACCAGCCTGACGCATAGTGTTAACGCTAACCTGACACGCCTGCAGGGGAATCACAATCTGAAGTTCGGTACCGACGTCCGCGTCTACCGGGGCTTCCACAACCGTTTCCCGCAAGCGGCGGCGCCTGACTTCAGTTTCTCCAACACCTATACCAGAGGGCCGCTGCATGACTCTCCGGGCGCACCGATCGGCCAGGAAATGGCGGCTTTTGTTCTGGGCGTTCCCGGAGGATCGATGCAGCGGAGCGCCAGTTGGGCCCTGCAAGAGAAGTACTTCGGGATTTATCTGCATGATGATTTCAAGGTGACCTCGAAGCTGACCCTCAACCTCGGCGTGCGTTATGAGTTGGAAACTCCGTTGACGGAGCGGTTCGATCGGTTGGTCGCCGGTTTTGCCTATGACCAGTCGAATCCCATCGAGGCCCAGGCAAAGGCCAATTACGCCCTGAATCCGATTCCGGAGATTCCGGTCGATCAGTTCCGCGTCCTGGGTGGCCTGACGTATGTATCAACAGGCGGGATCGGCAGGAGCCCGTACAAAGGCGAAAAGAACAATATCCAGCCCAGGATTGGGTTTGCTTATCAGCTGTTCCCCAAGACAATCCTGCGTGGCGGCTATGGAATCTTCCATGACACGCTGGGAGTCAATAGCAACGTTGGTATCCAGACTGGCTTTTCGCAGTCGACGCCGATTCAGGCTTCGCTGGATAACGGTTTGACTTATTTTGCGACGATGGCCAACCCGCTTCCGAATGGAATGATAGAGCCGCTGGGCGCCGCTGGGGGCTTGCTCACCAATATTGGCCAGGGTCTCACGTTCTATGACTACAATATCCTGCAACCATATGCCCAGCGCTGGTCATTTGGAATTCAGCAGTTGCTGCCGGGTCAATTCATGCTGGAGTCGACCTACGTTGGCAACCGCGGGACGCGGCTCGGTGTAACGCGCAATATTAACGCCACACCGGCCCAGTATCTGAGCACTTCGCCGACGCGCGATCAGGAGACGATCAGCTATCTTGCCCAGACTTTCCCGAACCCGTTCTATGGGATCGATCCGATCTTTGGGCAGAGAATATCGCGCGCCAATCTCCTTCGGCCTTACCCGCAATTCGGCGACATCAATGTTGAGGAGCCGATCGGATACTCCATTTACCACTCGATGCAGAACCGTATCGAGAGACGCTTCAGCCAGGGGTTCACATTGCAAATTGCTTACACCTGGTCGAAGCTCATGGAGGCGACTTCGTTCCTGAATCCA
>DAOTAI010000181.1:0-9663 GCA_035593865.1 Acidobacteriota bacterium | reverse complement strand
AGCTACTCCTCGCCAGATCCGGTATTGGCTTCCAAAATCGTTAACACGCTTGCCGAGGAGTACATCGAGCACAACTTCGAGACCCGGTTCCGGGCCGCGACCATGGCGACCGATTTCCTCCAGAAGGAATTAGACCAGCTGAAGATCAAGGTCGAACAATCCGACGAGGCCTTGTTGCAGTACGCCAGGGAGCATGGAATTGTGGAGACCGGAGAGCATGGTCGCGAGAGTATAGTCTTGCAGAAGTTGGCGGACTTGAACGCCGAGTTGACGAAGGTCCAGGCCGATCTGATCTCGAAGAGCGTACAGTTCGAGACGGCTCGAAACGCGACCGTGCAAAACTTCCCGGAAGTTCTTAAATCACCGGCTTTGCAGGCGCTCGAGGCGCGGCTGTCGGAATCCAGGCAGAAACTGGCCAACCTGTCCGCCCGCTACGGCCCGGAATACATTGAAGTGACCCAGGCCCGCCAGGAGATTTTCGAGTTGGAAAATCAACTGGCTAAGGAAAAGCGGGAGACTCTGGAGAGGGTGCGAAGCGAGTACGAACTGGCCCGGGCCCACTTTGAATCCATCTCGGCGGCGCTGGAGCAGCAGAAGCAGCTGGCCAACAAGCTGAACGAAGACTCGATCCAGTACCACATTTTGAAGCGCGAGGTGGACACCAACAAGCAGCTGTACGAAGGGCTCCTGCAGCGGCTCAAAGAAGCGGGGGTCTCGGCCGGGCTGAAATCGAGCAACATTCATGTAGTGGAGCGGGCCGATGTTCCGAAGCACCCCTCCACGCCTGTTCATAACCGAAATCTGGCCCTGGGGCTTCTGCTCGGGCTGATGCTGGGAGTGGGCCTGGCCTTCGGCATCGATTACTTTGACAATACCGTCAAGACGCCGGACGAGCTGGAGCAGTTCGTTGCCGTGCCTGCCCTGGGAGTTATTCCGACTATCAACGAGATCAATGTCAGCAGCCGGAAGTCCCTGATCTCCAGCATCGCGAACGGCAAAGAGCAAAGCATTGTCCCCTATGTCTCGCCGCGAGCCGCGGTGTGGGAGGCCTATCGATCTTTGCGTACCTCGATCCTTCTCTCGCATTCCGGGAAACCGCCGCGCACCTTGTTGGTGACCTCGGCGTTGCCCGGAGAAGGGAAGACGACTACGGCGATCAATACCGCGATCGTCCTGGCACAAACGGGCGCCCGCACCCTCCTCATCGACCTCGACATGCGCAAGCCCGAAGTGGGACGCAAGTTCGGGTTGAACGGGAAGCAGGGGATGAGCATTTTCCTTTCCGGGAACTCCGACCTGTCTTCGCAGATCATCGAAACCAGCTATGACAACCTTTATGTGATCCCGGCCGGCCCGCAGCCGCCCAACCCGGCCGAACTGGTTGGTTCGGAGCGCTGGTCCAAGGCGCTTGGATTACTGAGCGAATACTTCCAGTACGTGGTCATTGACAGCCCGCCGGTGTTGTCTGTTGCTGATCCGGTGATCCTGTCGACGAAAGTCGACGGCGTGATCATCGTGGTCCACGCGGGCAAGACCGCGCGCGAGGCGGTGCGCAAGGCGCGAACGACGTTAGCGGGAGTGGGCGCGACCGTACTGGGCGCCATGATCAACAACGTCGACCTCGATAATGGTCACTACTCCTACTACTACAAGTATTACTACCGCTATGGGTATTACGGGAATGAGGAACGGGAGCAGAGTTGAAGCGATGAACCGTTTTTGGATGTGCGCGGTGGCTTTGGCGGCGCTCGCGTCCGCATTTGCCCAGGCGCCCCCACCATCCTCGCAACAGCCTGACTGGAATCAGAAGATCCAGCAACTGAGCTTTGCCGGAAGAGCTGTTGCGGAGGACTACCGGGTGGGGAGCGGCGACGTCATTGAAATCAAGGTCTTCGGCGAGAGCGGTTTCGACCAGACCACCAGGATAAGTCCCTCGGGTGAAATCACCATGCCTTACCTTGGCGCTGTCCAGGTTGGCGGCCTCACCCAGTTTGAGATCGAAGAGAAGATCGAGGCAGGGCTCGCTGGTCGAGTCCTGCAAAACCCCCAGGTCACGGTTTTCATTCGCGAATACCGGTCACAGCCGGTTTTCGTTCTCGGGGCGGTGAAGAGCCCCGGACAGTACCAGATCACTCAGCGCCTGCACGTGATTGACGCCATTGCAATGGCGGGCGGCATCGATTTGGCTAAGGCAGGGGGAGAGATCGTGTTGCAACGGCCGGCCCCGGCCGATGATCCCGTGGCCAAACCGGAGACGATCCGGATTGACATGAAGCAGATGCTCGAGGATGGCGATCTGTCGCTGAACGTGGCCCTCAAGGGAGGGGATGTAATCCAGGTGCCGGAGCTTGTACCCCGGGTTTTCTATGTCATTGGCGAGGTGAATCGCCCTGGAGTCTTCCAGCTTCCGGTCGAACAGAATTTCTATCTTACCCAGGCCCTTGCCCAGGCCGGGGGGCCCATGAAGACCGCCAAAATCAAGAAAGGAATGCTGGTTCGATTCGACGAGAACGGTGGACGCCAGGAAATGGCGGTCAACTTTGATGACATTTTGAAGGGGCGGGTGGCGGATCTTGTGGTCAATCCCAATGACGTCATCTTTGTTCCCGGAAGCACGTTCAAGAACATCGGGTACGGCCTGTTGGGTGTGATTCCGAATACTTTGTCCCACGGCATAGTCTACGGGACGGTCAGATAGACGAAGTTTCCAGGTTTTTGGGGGAGGGAAGTAGATGTTGCGCAGCATTGCTGTAGTTGGAGTTGGATACTGGGGCAAGAATCTTGTCCGCAATTTTCATGAGCTTGGCGCGCTCGCCGCGATCTGCGATATAGACCAGGGGGTCGAGGAGCGATTTAACGGAATTTGCCCCGACGTCCGCTATTGCAACGATTTCTCCGCGCTGCTGAAGGAGCCCGAAATCCGCGGCGTGGCCCTGGCCACACCTGCGGCAACCCATTATCGCCTGGCCAAACAGGCTCTCGCGGCCGGCAAGGACGTCTTTGTCGAAAAGCCGCTGGCCTTGAAGGTGAGCGAGGCCGAGGAACTGGCGGAGCTGGCCCGAGCCCATGGCCGGGTCCTGATGGTCGGGCACATCCTGCGTTACCACCCGGCCGTCATTGAACTTCAGAAGCTGGTTAAGGACGGTGCGCTCGGCCGCGTCAACTATATCTACTCAAATCGGCTCAATATCGGGAAGATCCGAACGGAAGAGAACATCTTGTGGAGCTTCGCTCCGCACGATATCTCGGCCATTGTCGCCATTCTTGATGAAATGCCGGCTTCGGTCTCCTGCCAGGGGGCCGGCTACCTGAATTCGCACGTTACGGATGTCACGGTCAGCCAGTTTGTTTTCCCGAGCGGCACCCGGGCCCATATCTTCGTCAGCTGGCTTCACCCCTTCAAGGAACAGAGGCTGGTCGTCGTGGGCTCTGAAAAGATGGCCGTCTTCGACGACACTGCCGAAAACAAGCTGGTCCTGTATCCGCACAAGGTCGAGTGGAAAAACCGGATCCCCACGGCGGTGAAGGCCCAGGGGGAGGTGGTGGCGCTTCCGGCGCTGGAGCCCCTGAAGCAGGAGTGTCAGCATTTCCTGGATTGTATCGAAGCTCGCGTTGCGCCCATCACAAACGGAGTCGAGGGGGTACGCGTCCTGCGGATCCTGGAAGCCTGCGAGACCTCGCTGCTCGAGGGAGGAAAAGTAATTGATCTGAAGGCGGCGCCGGCGGCTAAGCCGAATTACTTCGTTCACCCGTCTGCCTTTGTTGACGAAGGCGCCGAAGTGGGGGAAGGGACCAAGATCTGGCATTTTTCCCACGTCATGAAAGGCGCCCGCATCGGAAAGCGCTGCATCCTGGGACAGAACGTTAATGTCGACGGCGGGACGGTGATTGGTGACAACGTCAAGATCCAGAATAACGTTTCGGTCTACACCGGGACGGTTATTGAGGACGACGTCTTCCTGGGGCCTTCCTGCGTGTTAACCAATGTCACCAATCCGCGCTCGCAGGTTAACAGGCACTCCTTGTATGAGAAGACGGTCTTAAAGAGAGGATGTTCGATCGGCGCCAATGCGACGGTGGTTTGCGGTGTCACGATCGGAAAATATGCCTTTGTTGGCGCCGGGGCGGTAGTGACCAAAGACGTCCCGGATTATGCGCTGGTGGTTGGAAATCCGGCGCGCCAGGTAGGTTGGATGAGTCGCCATGGGCATCGGCTGGGGCCTGACTGGGTGTGTCCTGAAACAGGCTTCAGGTACCGGGAAGTTGAGCCCGGCGTGGTGAGGTGCCTGGATCTGGACGAAGACGCGCCGCTACCCGAATACTTGCGAACGGGAAGCCGGACTTACGACGAGTTCAAGGGCTAGAGCGAAGAAGAGTTCAAGGGGGGAGTCGGTGTCCGCTTCAAGGATGGCTCTGGCGCCCGGACGAATGGTGAGCCGGGCTTTGAATTATCCAGAGAAACTCGTTTACACACAGGCGGCTCAGCTGCTGATCGATGCCACCATCATCGCTTTCGCCCTGGCTACGGCATATTTTGTCCGATTTGATGGGCTCCCGCCTCGCGCCTTTCTAAAACAAGGGCTGTTTATCCTGCCTTACGTGGTCGTCCTCTACCTCGGGGTCAATTTCGCGTTCAGGATCTATTCGTTCGTCTGGCGATTCACGGGGGTGCGCGAAGTCTTCTGGATCGCCTGTTCGGTCGGTGCCTCGGGATTGATCATGTTCCTGGCCCGCTTGCTCGTGTTCGAAGACCAGTACGTGTCTATGAGGGTGCCTTACGGGGTGCTGGCCCTGCATCCCACGCTCGCCGGCATGGGCATGATCTGCGTTCGGGGACTGAGGCGGCTGCAATATCAGCGTGGCCGGCGCAAAAATGGCGCGAACGGCAATTCGGTCGGGAAACGGGTGCTCCTGGTTGGGGCCGGCGAGGCCGGGGTCAGGCTGGCCCAGGAATTGGCAGAGCGAGACGACTTTCGGATGATCGGCTTTGTCGATGATGATCCCCGCAAGATAGGGCGACGCATCAACGGGCTCCAGGTTTTGGGTTCGACGACCGAGATCGAAAGCCTGGTCAGGGCTAAAGCAATCGATAAGGTGGTCTTGAGCATGCCGAGCGCTCCCCAATTTCGGGTTCGGGAGATTGCCAGGCGCTGCCGAGAGATCCCCGTGAAGGTCTTTACCGTGCCGCCGGTTTCCGAGATCCTGCTGGGGCGTGTGGCAATTTCCAGCCTGCGCCCAGTGCAGATGAGCGATTTACTCGGCCGCGCCGCCGTGGTGCACGATCTGAAGGACTTCAACCTCGTGCGGTGTTATCGCGGCAAACGCATTATGGTGACCGGCGCCGGCGGATCAATCGGATCGGAACTGGCCAGGCAGCTCCGGTTTTTCAAGCCGGCCGAGTTGATCCTGCTCGATAAAGATGAAAACGGCGTCTATGAAACAGCGCTGGAGGTGCGGGAGGACTTTGCCGGCAAGGTGCACGAAGTGGTGGCCGACATCCAGAATGTGGGGAGGCTGGGACGCGTTTTCTCCCGCACTCGCCCGGAAGTGATCTTTCATGCCGCCGCTTTTAAGCACGTCCCCATGATGGAGAAGCATCCGTGGGAGGCAATCCTGAATAATGTCGTCGGGACGCGAAACCTGGTGGAGCTTGCCCAGGTCTGCAAGGTGCAGACGTTTGTGCTTATTTCGACCGATAAGGCGGTTAATCCGACTAGCGTCATGGGTGCGTCCAAGCGGCTCGCCGAGATGGTGGTCCAGCAGGCTGCCAGCCAGAATGGATGCTCATACTGCGCCGTCCGGTTCGGGAATGTGCTGGGGAGCCGGGCCAGCGTGGTGCCGCTTTTCCAGAAAAGGATTCAGCAGGGGAAGCCGTTGCAGGTGACGCATCCCGAGATCCGTCGCTACTTTATGACGATTCCGGAGGCGGTGCAGTTGGTGATCCAGGCCGGGTCCTTGGGGAAGCGGGGAGAGATTTTCGTTCTCGATATGGGAGACCCGGTCAAGATTCTGGACTTGGCTAACGAGTTGATTGAGCTGTCGGGGTTGATTCCCGGCCAGGATATCAAGATAGAGTTTACCGGGCTCAGACCCGGCGAGAAGCTTTATGAGGAGTTGCTCGTCGGGGAAGGGTCGCGCAGCACGAAGTACCCGAAGATTTTCGTGGAGCAGCTGATTGACGGGGCGTGGCAGGCGCTCGAGACAAGGTTCGAGGAGCTTAAGAGAGCCGCCATCCGGGAAGACGTGGAGACGATTTACCGGCTGCTGAAAGAGATGGGCATCGGCTACCATCGCCCCTCCAGAGATATCTGATCCGCGTAATCCGCGTTATCCGTTCTATGCGCGGGAGTGGGCCCACGGATAAGACGGATACCACGGATAACACGGCGACGCGCGCTGAGATTACAGTTTAATCCGTGTTATCCGTGTAATCCGTAATATCCGTGGGCCCCAACCCCCGCGGATATTACGGATTACACGGATAACACGGATTCAGTCGGGATTTGGCTCGATAATCGGCAGTCAAAATCAAGCGCCGGAATTCCAGCTTTCCCACGTGCCCGAAATTCAGCAAGAACCCGACCTCTTTCCCCGAAGAGGCGAGATAAGCAATCAACTGCGCCTCGAACTTGGGATGGAGCGCGTCGGCCGCCTTCAACTCGAGTATCACCTGATCCTCCACCACCAGATCGGCCTTCCCCAATGCCACCTGCCTCCCCCGAAAATAGACTGGAAAAGGCACTTGATGTTCCCACTCGAGCCCTGCATCGGATAACGCATACTCCATCGCTATCTGATACGCCCGTTCATCAAGGAAGGGTCCGACGTCGTTATAAACCGAAAAGGCGCAGCCAAGAATCTTGCCGGTCAACTCCGAATTAACCAGTTTCATGTTCACTATTACGCTCGGAGCGCTAAATCTACGAAAGAAATTGCCCCGCTGGTGGTATTCTTTTGCGCCATGAAAGTGCCATTGCTTGATCTAGTCCGGCAGTATGAATGCATCAAAGATGAGGTTCAGGCGGCTATTGCCCCGGTGATTGAAAAGCAGCAGTTCATCATGGGCCCGCAGGTCAAATCCTGCGAGGCAGCGGTCGCCGCCTACTCGGGTTGCCAATTCGGAATTGGTGTCTCCTCGGGCACCGACGCCATCCTGCTCGCGCTGATGGCCGAAGGCATCGGCCCCGGGGATGAAGTCATCACGACCCCCTATACCTTTTTCGCGACCGGTGGTTGTGTCGCCCGCACCGGCGCAAAACCCGTTTTCGTCGACATCGATCCCGTCACCTTCAATATCCGGGCAGACTTGGTGGAGCGCGCCATTACCCCGAAAACCAGGGCCATTGTCCCGGTTCATCTTTACGGACAATGCGCCGAAATGGACCCGATTCTCGAAATCGCTTCAAAACGCCACCTGATCGTGATTGAGGACGCGGCACAGGCGATCGGAGCCGAATACCGGGGTCGCCGGGCCGGCTCGATGGGCGATTACGGCTGTTTTTCATTTTTCCCGTCGAAAAACCTGGGGGCCTTTGGCGACGGGGGAATGGTAGTCACCAATTCTGCGGAGAAAGCCGAGAGGTTGGCGATATTCCGGAATCACGGCGCTAAGCCCAAGTATTACCACAAATGGATCGGTGGGAACTTCCGGCTGGATACCATCCAGGCGGCAGTGGTGGAAGCCAAGCTTCGGCACCTGGACGCCTGGAGTGCCGCGCGGCAGGCGAACGCGAGCCGGTACAAGAGGCTGTTCCAGGCGTCAGGACTGCTGGAAAAAGGGGTGGTGGTTTTGCCGGAGGTCAAGCAGAACAGGCACATCTTCAACCAGTACGTGATCCGCGCCCAGGAGCGGGACGCCCTGCGGCAGTTCTTGAAAGAGAAAGAGATCGGGACCGAGGTCTACTACCCCGTGCCGCTTCATCTGCAGGAGTGTTTTGCGTATCTCGGGTATCGGGAGGGAGATCTCCCCGAAAGTGAGAAAGCCGCCAAAGAAACGCTGGCGTTGCCCATCTTCCCCGAGTTGACTGATCCAGAAGCTCAGTACGTCGTAGATACCATCCGCGAATTCTATTCCGCATAAAATTCGCGTAATCCGTGTTATCCGTGCTATCCGCGGGCACGGGATTGGCCCACTGATAAGACGGATAACACGGATCACACGGATGGGGGGACCTAGCCAAATGAGGGGCGTGGCGATTGGCGTTTATTGCTTTGGGCTGACAGCGGGCCTGATGGCCTTTGGCGCGGCCCCGAGAGATGCCTGTTATCGCCTTTTCCTTGTGATGGCGCTCGCCTGCGCGCTAGCGGCCTGGTTTTGCCCGACACGCGATCTCCTGCAGAAGCGATTTCTGCCTTTGCTCCTGGTTGGCGCGGTGATTTTGGCGCAGATCCCCTTACGCCCGCCGGTCGAGCGCTACGGCTACGTTTTCCTGGCGCTGGGCTGGATGGCGCTGACTTTCACGCTGCTTGTCGCCCGGCAGCCTCGATTCGCGCAGTTTCTCTTCCTGTTTCTCATGGCGCTCGGCTTGCTCGACGCCTTCTTCGGATTGATGCAAGCCTTGGGCGGAATGGATTTCGCCACTACCGACTATGACCGTCCGGCGGCGGCAATGGCCACTGGAACCTTCGCGAACCGCAATCATTTTGCGGGGCTGTTGAACATGACGATCCCGATAGCGCTGGGCGGCCTCTGGGCGACGTTCCCGCGGCGCGGCGGAAAGCTTCGCTCGGAAGGTTACGCCTGGGCCTGGATCATCCTGCTCGTGACCTCCTTCATGGGCCTGGCAATACTGCTCTCGTGGTCACGAGGCGGAACGCTTTCGCTGGCAGCCGGGCTGATTTTCCTGGCGTTTCTCATCCTGATGAGGCGTCGCGCGCGCGAGGAGGGCGCGACGCGCCTTTCCGCCGGCGCCATCTTCGTTCTTCTGCTGGCTACGACGGTGCTCGGCGCCTGGGTGGGAATCGATCAACTGCTCGACCGGTTTGGGCGCACCGAAGATGATGCGATCTCGCGGGTGCTGGTCTATCGGGATTCGATTCGGCTGATTGCCGATTATCCGCTCGGCGTCGGGCCGAAGATGTACCAGTACTACTTCCGTCCTCCAGTCGATATCAGCCAGGACTGCCGCTGGACGCACGCCCATAATGATTACCTCGAAACCGCGGTGGAGTGGGGAATCCCCGTCGCGCTCCTGTTCTGGGGATTTATTGCGTGGAGACTATGGAAGGCTGGGAGTGTATTCCTTGGGGGAAAACGGGACGAGGAGAACTCCCCCGGGACAGCTTCAAGCCTGTGGCGCGAGGGAATGGCTCTGGGGTGTGCCGGGGCTGTCTTTTCGATCCTTTTGCATAGCCTGGTCGATTTCAACCTCCAGATTCCGGTCAACTGGGTGGTCTTCTGCATGATTCTCGGCCTTGCCTGGCGCCTTCATGGAGCCGAGGTCTCGAGTGTGGGACGCGGCTCTCTTGTTTTCGCGGTAATTTTCACGCTCACTCTCGCGTGGTCCGCGTTTCCTGTTTTCAAGGAAGCGGTAGCGATCCAGATCGCCGACTCGGAAACCATCCCGGCCTTTGAAGAAGCGCTGACCTGGGTGCCGGATCAGCCGGCCTTTCATTTTGCCGTGGGGTTGCTCTACCGGGATGACGTCGATCACCAGGATCTTG
>DAOTAI010000180.1:0-9664 GCA_035593865.1 Acidobacteriota bacterium | reverse complement strand
CAATAAGTCTCAATCGCCTTTCGGCTCTGGTGTCCATTCGGACTTAACATGCTCGCACCTCCTCGACCGCACGACGCACGGTCTCAATCGCCTTTCGGCTCTGGTGTCCATTCGGACGCGCATAGCCGGCCCCAAGCAGCTTCTTCATGTTGAGTTTCGGAGTCTCAATCGCCTTTCGGCTCTGGTGTCCATTCGGACACGGCTATTCCGATTGCTCGCATCCTTGAGACTAACGGGGTCTCAATCGCCTTTCGGCTCTGGTGTCCATTCGGACGCTGTGTTGACGACGGGATAGTCGTCATGGGGCACACCAGTCTCAATCGCCTTTCGGCTCTGGTGTCCATTCGGACTTGGGCAGATGCTCAGGCCGCTGTGCGGTTCGATACTCAGTCTCAATCGCCTTTCGGCTCTGGTGTCCATTCGGACATGCGATCTGGGCGCTGAGGGCCACGACCGAACCCTGTGAGTCTCAATCGCCTTTCGGCTCTGGTGTCCATTCGGACGCTTTCGACCACGACTCGATCCGTCACCGTTTCCTCGGTCTCAATCGCCTTTCGGCTCTGGTGTCCATTCGGACGCGATCCGCAACGGGGAGGCGCGACGCGAAATCGCGTCTCAATCGCCTTTCGGCTCTGGTGTCCATTCGGACCGGCACGTTCCGTTTTCACTCCCGCTCTTACGAGGTGTCTCAATCGCCTTTCGGCTCTGGTGTCCATTCGGACCCCCGAGGGAGGCCAACTAGACCTCGTTCCGGTCAGCCCGTCTCAATCGCCTTTCGGCTCTGGTGTCCATTCGGACCAGGACACTGGCCAGCGCATACGGGTTCGCGTTAGTCTCAATCGCCTTTCGGCTCTGGTGTCCATTCGGACAACGATTAAGCCGACCACGGTCGCCCGGTGGTGGGTCGTCTCAATCGCCTTTCGGCTCTGGTGTCCATTCGGACGAGAAGGGGCCGTGAGACCCTCGCAATTATCTCAATGTCTCAATCGCCTTTCGGCTCTGGTGTCCATTCGGACAGGAAAATGGCGACGGAAAAACAAATCCGTTACGCCCTGTCTCAATCGCCTTTCGGCTCTGGTGTCCATTCGGACCGCGAGGCGCGAGCGCTGCTTGCGCTCGCCTTCCTCGTCTCAATCGCCTTTCGGCTCTGGTGTCCATTCGGACGGTAAAAGACGCCGTGAAACAAGCGGTAAAGGCCGAGTCTCAATCGCCTTTCGGCTCTGGTGTCCATTCGGACTGAGAGAATAAGGAGGAAAGAGAGATAAGGAGGAAAGAGAGATGTCTCAATCGCCTTTCGGCTCTGGTGTCCATTCGGACTTGTATGACTACCTAGGAGGGTTAGAGAGATGACGATATTTTCAGTCTCAATCGCCTTTCGGCTCTGGTGTCCATTCGGACGCCATCAATCGGGGGGGGGCAATGTCCCCCCGAGTTACCGAGTCTCAATCGCCTTTCGGCTCTGGTGTCCATTCGGACAGCGGCATCGCGAAACACAGATGGGTGGCGGCTTTGGAACATGGTTTCGGCGGCAGTGCGTGCTTACTATGCATAGTGGGTGTGAAGTTCTCACTTCCACTGGTGCTTAACTCTCATAAAATCATCGCTTACATGTTCGGCGGCAGAGGGCTGTTTTTCATGCAAGTCGACTGCCGCCGAAGGAACAAAGGCTACCCTACTCGCCCCCTGACCGGGGACGCTTTGTTCAGGCCGGGGCCGCGGCGCCCCGTCAGCATAAGAGAAAACCCCACCCGATTTCCAGCCTCAAATCATGTAGAGGAGCGCGTTTTGGGGTCGGGTCGTCAGCCCCATGCTGCGAATACGGCGAACACAGACACCGCATATTCGGTAGGCGAGTATGGTGTCTTCATCCGGATCGATCTCCGCCTCAAGCTCCTGCCAGAACGCCTGAAACACGTCCTCGGCCAGATCGCACTCGAAAACACTGTACTCCACCCGGACGCCGTAGTCCGCGCAAACCTTTGCAACCCGGCGCAAACGCCGCGGATGTCTCACGTCATAGGCCACGAGATGCAGCATATGCCGATACCGTTCCTCAGAAGGATCGAATCGCCTCGGGGTGAATCCGACCTCGAACGGATTCGATCCGGTTTCAATGTCTGCCTCATGGATCGTCTCATTGCTCATGGCATCAGGAAAAACTCCGGAAGCTCGTCACCCTCCATCGCCCGCAGCAAGCCGGTGACGGATGATTCAATGATTCGCCGGAAATCAGTGTGAGGCTGCCCCTTAGCCGGAATGAACTGCCGCGTCATCGTTGCTTCGTAGGAACTGAAGAAGGTTTTCCGGGACTCCTCTTTCAAGTAGAACCCCCCGCTTGCGGAATCGAACCGAAAGTTTGCCTCGGTCAGAACCCGGTGGTTCAGCAGATTCAAGACAAGCAGGTCACAGACCGGTCCTCGAAGCGGTTCGAGCAGATCCAGCGACAAAGACGGGGTACCGTGCTGGATCCCGTGCAAGAAACCCAAGCAAGCATCAAGCCCGTGCCCACGCACGCAGCCATCCACTTCACCGAGCACTACCGAGTAGGTCCACGAGAGCAGCGCGTTGGCTGCATCCCTCGGCGGGCGGCGACTACGCCCTCCAAACGGAACGTTTTCCGGGAAGAAAGAACCGAGGCGGTTGAAATACCGGGCTGCCGCAAGCCCCTCGTACCCGCGCAGTTCCTCCAAGCTCGAGGCTTCGGCCGCCCGCCCCGCCAATTCCATTAACTCGCGGTCTACACGTTCCTGCTCTGGAAGGTGAGACTCGTCCCGGTTGGCTGACAACCGCTGCAACACCCGGCGGCTGTTTCGCAACTTTGCCCAGATCAGCTTTCTAGCAACGCGCAACGCAAACTCACTGTCATTCGCAACTTGGTACTGCCGAAGGCGTCTTCCGGCATTTTTGTTGTTGTCGGGAGTAAGACTACCTACCCAGTGCCCCTTGGATGACAGGAAAAAGCACGGAACGCCGTTACGCAGCAGTCGGTACAAAACAGGCAAGCTGATGCTGGGATAGCCGACAACCACCACCCGGTCAACATCGACCAGGGGAACACGCATCCGGGATTCCGCCTTTTTGCCCCATTCCACCCAGCGGATCACCTCCAGGTGTTTGGAGATCAGGCGAACGCTTATCGTTTCACTCGAGATAACCAAGCTTGCCATAGCTACAGGCGCCTCCTCACAGCCGTAATGTCGGGAACCGCCACAGGGAGGACTCCTCGATTCCCCGCAAGTAAAGCGCGTCCTCGAACAGAGCGCGGAATTGATCGCCCTGGATCGGCTCCATCCCGTGTCCCAGGATTGAACGATTTCGAGCCTGCAGATCTGACTGTATCCTCTCTTCACACTCAAAAAACCGTTTTCCGATCGGATCGCCACGCTCGGCCAGGAGGCGGAAGTCGGCGTAAAGCGGGAGCTTCATTTTTGTCGTCTTGCTCCCGTCCTTCTTCACTCGGATTACCGTGTACCTCTTCTCGTACTCGCCCCGAAGACAGACGGGAAGCAGCTCGGCTCGCGCATCGGAGGCATCAATTCCATACTTGAGCATCAGTTGATGCTGTGCCAGACGTTCAATCGCCGCGTAACAGCGAGCTGTCGCATCCTCGTACTTTTGCTCGAGTTCGGCACGCCGCAGGGCATTCGCCAGAAGATCGTCGACTAGGTCCAGGGTGAGCGTCTTCGGCTTAATCCGGTTCAATACCGCGTGTAATTCGCGCACCTCCTCGGCAAAAGAATCCAGCCTCGGTATGCCCGGAGTTTGACGATGGACGACGTCGAGCAAAGACTGCAGGTGTCTGTTCAACAAATGTTGCGCCTGCTTGTGATCGAAAACATCCCAGCAAGCAAACCCTTGGAAAATCCCGGCCAGTACTTTAAAAACTCGCTTCGTCCCCTCTTCGGTAACCTGGCGCGCGATACGTTCCATCAGGCGCCAGGCATTCCCATACTGGCCACGATTGAACAGCTCGGCCGCCGTACGCGCATCAAACCAAGCAATCCGGTTCCAAGGATTTTCCTGGAAGAACACTCTCTCCCGGCCGTCAAGCACGACACCGACGCCGTCTTTGGTGCGTCCTCCTTCATCGGGTGTTCCGATGTAAGCGACCTGGCAGGGATATCGGGACGACGCCAGAGTCAACGCGGCGCTCATGACCTTGGTGCCGGCGGTATAGTCCACCAGTTCAGGCCACTCGAGGTGATCTATCCCGAGACGACGTAGCGCCTCCGGAACCTCGCGAAGTAGCGTGAACACGCACTCGCCCAGATCCTGCGGATCAGGAGTCAGAACGAATTCGTGATCGGGCACGCTCCCGGTGTCTTTCAAAAGCGCCGGCAGTATGTCTCTGCTCACCAGGGGTCGGGAGTCGCGCGAGACAAAAAACACCACCTCGTCCGCCGCATGCTGCTTGATCGAGAAGATGACCGGGTTCGGTGTTCCGCCTATACTAATCAACAAAGTAGACATAGTGAGTCACTCTCCACGAGTCTCGGATAATGGCATGCGCCCGAAACGGCGAACCCGGATACGAGCGCAGTTGATGGAACTGCCTACAGTTTTTCTCCTGTCTGCTTTCAGCTGCCCACCTTGCAAAACACCTCTCCTCCCGGTGGTGGTTTCATCATGGCCTCAAAGAGCCCCCGGTTGGCCTGCTTGAAACTCATCCCGTTTTTCCCGAAGACCTTTAGTCTGGTTCCATTGGGCATGGCCATTTCTGGGAAAAACACAGCTGCAGCATAGTACTGCGACTCGCAGCGTATGACCTTCAGGTGCACGGGGCTCGCCCAACGATCCGTACCGTCTTTTAACGTCGTCTTCTTGAGCTTGCCAGACTTGTATCGTTGGGCCAAGGGTAGTCCAAGAACCGGGCGATAGAGGATTTCTCCCTCCCCGGTGGCATTGTCATGATCATTCCGCCCCCAGCGGCTAGGCGTCTTCACCGAGCGCTTGCTTCCAGCCCGAAACTCCTTAAGCCATTTCCCCATCTGATTGAGAGCGTCTTCCGCCCTGAGCCGTGCCTGGCCAAGCGTTATGGCGAGGAGGCATGCCTGCGGGAACTTTCCCAAGATGTTATCTAGGGCACGTGTGACCTTCTCCCGCGAGTCCAGACAAAAGGGAAACTGCGAATCCTTGGCGGGCCAGACGGACCCGTAGCCCCGGCGGCTCCTGGTACCCAGGCTCCCCAGCATCATCCAGGCAAACAAGGCCGATTCAAATCGCCCATGAGATTCTTTACTAAGTCCCGAGTGCTGGACCATGAGATCAAACCTGGTGTTAGGGGGCAACACGCCCCTTTTGCGATCATCTTGGGCAGTCGGACGCAGGGGCCAAAGCAAGTAGGCCTGCGGATGCTCTATTGAGTAACCGAAGTCCTTCAAGTTTTTCGCGCAGCGCGAGACCACGGGATGGGCCAGGCGGAAGCGGACTTTGCTGGCAGTTGGCTTATCCCCGTGCACGCCGCCGAAGATCTCGCGTTCCTCTTCCGGGCTCCCGCCCAAAGCTCGAAACCACCAGCGAACCTGGCCGCGAATTGAGGGGATCCGTATCTCGGCTTGCCGTTGATCAGCTCCCGCACAGAAGGTGTTGGTTAGTAACTCCATACGGTATGTCGTCCATGTCATGGCCGATCCTCCTCAATCGTGAACCATCCATACCCGGCAGCAGTTTTCGCGCCCACGCCGTGATCGGTCAGTGCCTGGACTAACCATTTTTTGGCCGCTTCGAGTGGATCAAAAGTAGAACTAAGACTGAGCCGCGTTCTAGCTTCCTGGACCCGGGCTTGATCGCAACAAACCAAGGTGAAGCCAAACTGGCAGCCGCCTTCAATCGTCGGAAAAACGTTCGGCACCGGCGCCTCGGTGTCCTGCCTGTTCATTGGGATGTTCAGGTCTCGGTAATACTCACCGTGATGACAAGTCACCACGTCCAAAACCAGCCGGCATTCCGAAACCGGATAGGCAGCCAGGAAAGCCACTGTTCCGGAGAATGCTTTATACGGCAGCGACGCCCCTCCGTCTTCCAACAAGCGCAGATCCTCGGCTCCGGGTGCCCATCCGAAGACCGCCAGGATTTCAAAAATGTCTGCCTTTTGTTCCTTGCACAGAGAAAGGGCCGCTGCGCGCGCAATTCCTTTCAACGCAGAGCCAGGAATGTACGGAATACCGAAGTGAGGATCGAGACATAATCCCGCGTTCTCGATTACACCGCCCGCCTGGTTAACAATCAGGCGCGACTGCAGCTTACCTCGGAAAAAGACGGAGCGGCGTGCGGCGGGCAGGATACTCTCCAGGAACCGGGCCCGCACCTCGCGGCCTTGGGGGTCCAGCGGGACTCGGCACAACTGGGAAAGAAACTGACCGCGCGACTGTTTGTCGCGTTCGTCATCCGGCAGACCCGGGAATTTGGCGGCCAACAGCGAGACGTTACGGCATTCCGAGGCGTTACCACCTAGTACTGCGGCCACGTCCTTTGCCATGTGCATTTTCATAACCTTCCTCCCCTACGCGGATGTGTCGTCCTGGGCGGCGTCGGGCGAGACCTTCCCGAATCTTCGCAGAAAGTTCAGGTAAGCCAGTGCCTCCGCCGTGCAGAGGCGCAGCTTTTGAGAATCCGAATTGGCCAGTGTTTTCAGCATGGCATCGGTGTTGTCGCATCCCGGCTCCAATAGAGCGATATCCGGATCAGAGAGATGACGCGCCACGGCGTCACAGATCTTGGTGTAGTCCCCTTGCTGCTTTTTGCAGAAGGCAATGGTGGCAAGTAGACCGTTGCCCACAATCAAGGCCGGAAAGCCGCTGAGGGCATCGCCTCCCTGGACGCCCCTGTATTGCCGGCACGCATCCAAGGCGTTCTTGGCTCGAACCTGATCTCTGTTCTTCATGGCCTCTCCTTCCTACCGGGATTCACCGGGTCGTAAGTACACCGAGCAGTAGCCCAATCCCACGGTCTCGTCGCCGCCGATCTGGAGCACTCCGCCCACCTCGGCCAGCCGCTCGGCAAGACGATCCAGGCAACCATCAGCCCTCCGATCGGCGATTACCGCGTAAAACAGAGTGTCCGACGGCACGTTCTCCTGGTTGAAAAGCGCTCCCTTCTTGACGGTGTGCGTTTCATCCTCGATCTGGATGCGTTGTTGCACCTCGCAGGCGTTGGCACAGAAGTGCGAATAAATACCGTCAGAGACCAACACGAGTCGGCGTGGAAGTGTCTGCAGCAAGGGATCGCCAGGAATATAGTCCTTAAAAACATCGAACAAAGATTGGGGAAGAGCTTCCGCCTTAAAGCAATACTCCTCAAGCACTACCGAGTCTTTCATCAGGACCATCTCGCCGGCAAAGGCATGCTCGTCGTCGCGTGGGTCGCGTAGTTCAATCGCACCCTCCCGGCCGCAATCACGCAGGTACCGCCGCAGCACCAGCGGACACGTCAGCCAGGCGAAGGAACCCTTGGCGGAACGTACCGGGAAGCAAACCGCTCGCGCCTCGCCCACGAGCAGGGCGCCCGCCTCCAACTCCGCCGCGGCCGGGCTGCTGCCGAAGAGCCGGCGCTGCTCACCCTCGTCCACGTCGTTCCAAAGATCGCGAAGGACGCCTTTTAAACTGGATCCCGGAATGATCGGAATCTGGGTATGGCGCTCACGCTGAACAGGCAGGTCAATGACGCCTACCGAAGCCCCCGCCCCGACGTGCAGCGGGGTTCGGGTCAGAATGCTCAGAATCCTTGTCTCCATTGCTTCTCCTTTCTTTCCCCTAGACATGTTTGGAACTGCTAAGCCACGGGCTGTCGGTCTCCGGCCACCAGGCGCTGGAAAAGACCCACCAACTCACGCAAACTCCATTTCCATCCACTCCCACTGGCCGCAAAAGCCCAGCCCCATGCCCTTCTCCCCGTAAAAGTCCGAGAGAGTGCGTCCATGAAGGGCCTGCACCAAGGCATTTCCTTGTTCAGGAGTGTCTGCCTCAAAGTAGTAAACAGAACCGGGAGGAACCGCCAGCCGCGTGGCCTTGGGCGCCCCGGCGCCAGCATCGGACTTTTCCCCAGTCACGCCCGTCAGGTCCCACCCGGAAAAAGCCAAGGGCTTACCAGAGCAGACAGCGATGAGGCGAGCCTTGATCTCGGGAAGACGGCGCACGCGCTCGCGCCAGGTTTTGCGATCCTCGTTCGGAAGTCTGCGCAAGTCGCCGCATTTCAGCCATACGCGGCCATTCTCCTTTCGAACCCAGTTGGGAAGCCAACCGCCCGTGAAGACCGCGGGCGTTACCAGCACCCACTTGATCCTGGTGACGTTCCTCGGGGGCTCTGGCCAACGGAACTCAACGCCTGGCGCGATCCGGCAGATTCTCGATTCCCCTCCCAGGGTCAGGTGATTCCCGACCAGACTCTCGAGTGCCTGGATTTCCCGGGCCGGCGCGTCGGCGGCCACCCGCGCCTCAAGGCAAAGCCGCATGCCATTGACCGGACGCAAATGCTCCGCTGAGTACAGGGAATGTTCAGCGGCTGCGCGCGTGGTAGGATCTATGCCCACGCCAATGCGGTGCTCCACCTGCCACAGCTTAGGCGGCGCGGGAACTTCCACCATGCCCGAAGCCCTCAGAAGCCGCTCAAAGTCGAGCATCGAGATCCACCTGTCCAGTTCCTGCTTACCCGGGCGAACCGGGGCGCCGATCGGCTTGAACCAGGATGTTGGGTAATTGGCGACGCCGCGCCCCGGATTCATCGGGGCCATGAGCGCGACCTTCCCGTCTTCGACCGGGATAACATCAGCAGGAGTAGGCAGGTAAACGGTTCCGTCAACCACTGGAAAGGGCCCTACTGTCCGAAGCGATTCGAAATCGCGGGTAACGAACATTCTCTCTTTGCCCGTGGGGTTCTTGTGTCCGCGAAGTGCCTTGGCGGCGGGAACCCTGCCGGTCGCCTGCAACAGGGCCGCCCTCAGGGCTTCGTGAAGGACCGAGGGGAGGGGCCAGTTGGCGCCGTGCCCTCCCGATCCCGCGCCTGCCTGCATGGGCCGTGCGTCGCGGAAGAAGAGCGTGTCCTGCGGTTCCAACTCGAAGATATGTCTGGTCTTCACGGTTCACCTCGCATGATGAAGTTGACGGTGTCGAAAAGCCCGGAGAAATCCTGAACCAACGGCCGTTGCTGGGATTTAAGATCTTCTAAATACTCGAGGCAGCGATCCCTGAACTGGCATTTCTTTTCCTGGTGAGCGTCGTTGCGTGAGTCTCCCTGCCACTGCCGGCTTAAAACATGCTGGAGTTCCCGCTCGACGACGTCATGAAGTGGGAACCCGGGCACCTCCTCCAGCACGGATCGATCACCGAGAGCCGGCGGCGCGTAAGGTTGCAACAGCGCCCTTAAGGCGTAGCCGAAGCGGGCGGACAGCAATGGTTGATCACCATCGATGGAAAGGCTCCTGAAGATCCGGCACAGTTCCAGGGCCCGGCTCTCCCATTTGAATCCCCATTCGAGGATCTCGCCGGAGCGCTTGTAAAGAGAGACGGCACAGGCGCCGCGCCCCAAATCGGTCTTGGCCCTGTGCTCAGCCGCGCGGGCCGCACGTATCAAGCCTTGCAGCGGCGAATGGATGTGCCCTATCGCAACGCCCGCAGAACACTCGGCCCGCGGTCCGGGCACGACCAGGGGCCATGAGGGGAGACCGTTC
>DAOTAI010000179.1:0-9678 GCA_035593865.1 Acidobacteriota bacterium | reverse complement strand
AAAACTGTCAAGGATGTGTTCGGATAAAAGTGTCAAGGATGTCTTAGTTCGCACACTGTCCCTTCGGGACATCCAAGGCCCCGAACGCGCAAGCGACCCGTCATGCGTTTTCGAAGCATTAGAAACGATTTTGTCAGGTGAGACCGGGCCCTCAAACAGGTTGCAGCAGAGGCAGACAGCGCGTGAAGGTGGAAAAGAACGAAGTGCGGCAATAGTGCATTCGGCCTTCAAAACGGCCCTATTGGGGACCTTTCGGCTTGCAGAATTTTCGATCAAGGCGGCAGGCCTCCGCCATCTCGCTTTCGCCTTTCTGGCGATCGCCTAACTTTAGGTATGTGAGGCCCAGGTTGTAGTGAGTTGCAGCGTTCCCGGGGTTGATCGCGAGAGCTTTCTCAAAGTGAGATCTCGCCTCGCTGAAGCGCGATTGACGCGCCAGCAGAAAACCGAGCTTAAGATGGCACTCCTCATCTCCGGGGGCCAGCTGCGAAGCTCGCTGAAACTGGACAATAGCACGAGAAATCTCACCTTTCGCCTCGTACACAAATCCCAGATACTTCCGAGCAGGCACGTATGCCGGCTCCTTGGACAACAGAGTACGAAATCCAGCTTCGGCGTCCGGAAATCGTTTTAAGTAGAAATCACAGGCGGCAACAAAAAAAAGGGCTTGAAGGTCGTCCGGATTCTGGGCGACAACCTTCACGAAGTCGGAGCGAGCAAGCTCGAACCGCTCCTCGTTATAACGACAGCGCCCCAGCAGGAGGTGCGCGGCCGCCATCCCCTTTTCTTCGCGAAGTACCTGCTCAAGCAGGGGAACGGCCGTGGCACACTGGCCGTTGGCCACCGCCTGACCGGCCCTCGAGATCAACTGGAAAACGCGGATTTTGTCCTTTGGATCCGCTGGCTGCGCCGGGGCACTCTTGCCTGACGGTCGCGAACCGCTGACGTAACCCAGGGCTGCCAAGCGGTCAAATTCCTCAGGATCCACAATCGGGGATCGGGCGGCTTCGGGCTTCGCTTGCGTTCCCGAGATGCGGGTCAGCCGCTGTTTCATACTGGCGACGAGTTCCGGCTGTTGATTGTACAGGTTGCGAAGCTCCCCCGGATCACGCCTCAGGTCGTACAACTCAGCTTTGGGCGCCTCAATGTATTTCGTCTCCGGCCGTCGGACCGATCTCAGGGGGCTCCAGCCGAATTGCGCGGGATAATACGTTTCACTGTATGCCTCGGACGCACCCGTCTGACGTCCCTGCAGCGCGCCGGCGAGGCTTCGCCCGGCGGTCTTCGGGGGCACCGTGATATTCGCGATTTCAAGAACAGTTGGGAAGATATCGACGGTCGATACCTGAGCAGTCACCTCCTTTGAGGACACTCGATTCACAGCAGGCTTGATGATGAGCGGAACGAGAAGCGTGGTGTCATAGAGGAACATGCCGTGCGTCAATTCCTCGTGCTCTCCGAAACTCTCCCCATGGTCACTGGTCAACACAATTGCGCTTCGATCATACAAACCCTGGTTCTTGAGGAATGTCGTCAATCTCCCTATCTGCCGATCGCAATACGCCACTTCCCCGTCGTAAGGCTGGGACTTGAAACGTGTGGCGAAGGGTTCGGGAGGTCGATAAGGATCATGAGGATCGTACAGGTGGACCCAAACAAAGAACGGAGTGCCTCGAACCATTTTGAGCCAGGCAATGGCTTTGTCAATGACCTCAGCCGCGGGGCGTTCGAGCTCGTTCAGATTGACGACGCCGCCCGAGCTCCCTGGCGGGACATCGTCATATCGGTCGAAACCCTGATTCAGTCCAAAACGGGCATTGAGCACGTAGCTTCCGACAAAGGCAGCTGTCCGATATCCTGCCGGCTTGAGCAATTCCGCCAGCGTCTGCTGCTCCGGTCCTAGCTTGTACCCCACGTTGTCGCGAACTCCGTGAGCAGTTGGGAGAGTTCCGGTCAGAATCGTAGCGTGAGAGGGCAGCGTCAAGGGAACCTGTGCCACAGTTGTCTTAAAGCGGATGCCATCTGCGGCCAGTCGATCAATGTTGGGAGTATCAGCCCCCGAGTAACCGTAGCAGCCCAATCGATCGGCTCGAAGGGTATCGATCGTTATGAGAATGATATTGGGTCGAGCAGGCGCGGGCATTTGAGAGATCCATCCAAACACGCTCAGCCAGCCGAATATCAGAACGAATGTGAGTGCGAAACCTCTCGTCATGCGTCTATCATGGCCGAACTCTCCAGAGTCCGGCATGGCAGCAGGACGATGCTGGCACCGCTGATCCTGCCTGCGGCCCGGTGTCGGATTCTGGAGTGTCCGACCACAGTGAGTCTGTGCTGACATAACGATACGTCTCCCAAGCGCCCGGAGCGCCTTACGGGGGCACCTTTTTCGCAACGCCGCGTGTCAGCAGGTTCGCTCCCCGACGACCTTCAATTTATATTTATATGCTCCAGAGCCCGGCAACAACAGAATCCCGTTCTCATGATTGAAGTTGCCCTTGGGCCGTTTCGATGAAGGCCAGCATATTTTCCAACGGGACATCCCCCTCCACGTCATGAGAAGGGGCAAAAATGTAACTCCCCTTCGATCCCAACTCCAGCAAGCTGCGGCATTCCGCACGCACCTCCTCAGCAGTAGCAAAGGGAAGGACACGCTGGGTCGACAACCCTCCGTAGAAACACAACGGGCCCCGATATTGCTCCATGAGCGCCCGCGTGTCCATCACCTCCGGCTGAAATGGATTGAAACAGTTGACGCCGATTTCGATCAACTCATCGAACAGCTCGTCGACATCGCCGCAGGAATGAATGAAAACCGCCTTTCCTGCTTCTCGGACTGCGCCGTACATGCGTTTCAACACCGGCTTGAGGAATTCCCGCCAGAGCCGCGGTCCCATCTGAAGTCCGTGTTGCTGTCCCCAGTCGTCACCGAATTCGACTGCGTCGATATCGTACTTCAAGGCCTCCTGCACCTGGGCAATGTTATAGTCGGCAATCGCGTTCAGCAGCTGGCGCACGAAAGCCGGGTGATCGTGAAAATCCATCAACAGGTTTTCCATCCCCCGGAGGGTCCACGCGCGTTCGTACAGCGAGAAACCAATCGCGAAGACTCGGTATGGGTCCCCATAAGCAGCAATAAGCTTCGGAATATCAGCAAAAAAGCGTTGGTCCCGCGGGTCGGGCCATTCGTATCCCGCCAGAGACGGCTTCGAGAGGACGCACCCTTCGACGATGCCGATGTCGCGGTCGACGCTCCGATTCCATACTACACCGAAGACGTCTCGCACCCGGTGTTCATCGACGGGATCAAAAAATCCAATATCATTTCCCAACTTCAGAAGGTGATTCTGCAGCCACAGTTCAAGATCGCCGGTCGGATGATGGCGCTGAAGCTTCTCCCTAGCTTCTTTGGTGAATCCAAAAGACCAGGGGACATAAGGAGGGACGTGACCTTCGAGAACCAGCCTTACTACTTCTCGTTTTATCACCTCGGCACCTAGTCAGGAAGGGAGGGAGAGCGCGGACTCCCAGTATCCGCGCTCTCGTGAGGAGGAGAGGTTAGAACTCCAGCCGTGCGCCGAACTGGATAAGTCGAGGATCACTGGCTGTCGAGGTGATCCGTCCGTTGGTCGCATTCGGGTTGCTGTAGTTCGGGTGATTGAGGAGGTTAAAGAAATCCGCTGTAAATCGGATCGAAGCGGACTCGGTTATGGTCGTGGTCTTGAAGAACGAGAAGTCGATCATGCTGTATCCCGGTCCTTCCAGAATATTCCGGCCAGGCCGTCTGTTGGTGATGACGTCTACGGTCTTGCCGGTCTCAGGGTCGATCGCCTGCACGAAAGCATCCGTATCAAACCAGCGGTTCAGCGTCCGCTGTTCCTTAGGCAGGTTCCCGTCGCCCACACGCCACCGGTTTCTGTCGGGTGAGAAGAAAAGCCCCGAACGGTTGGTGCTGATTGCGGCAATCTGCCAACCTTCCAGAATCTTCCCTAGCACTCCCTTGGTCCCCCCGGCAAAGCGCTGTCCAGGACCAAAAGGCAGATCAATCAGGAAATTGAAGGTGAAGCGATGACGCGGGTAGTAGCCGGAATCGCCCTTCTCCAGCTCGAGCCGGTCATCCAGGCTCGGAATGCCGCTTCTCCGGTCTCCGAGAATTGGGAGAGCACTGGAGGAGCCAGTCGTCTGTTCGGATGTGTTCAGGGTCTTTTGGAGCACATAGAACGCTTGGAAAGTGATGCCCTTGCTCACATTGCGCATCACTTCCGCCTGGAACTGATGGCTTTGCGACCAGGCACCCGTCTTCAGCGTATTCACATCCCGGAAGACTGGGTTCGCACGCCGCTGCGCTTCAAGAGTATCCGGGTACAGCGAAGCCGGGTAGGCCGTGTTTACGGGTTCGGTAAACTGAAGATTGCTCCCTCGTGTTCCCACGTAACTCAGCGACAAGGAGGTCTGCGGGAGAATCTCCTGCTGAAGTGTCAGGTTCCACGTCTGAGCCATGGAGTCCTTCATATAAGGATCGAACGGTGAGATGTTCACGGGAGCTGCAATAAAGACCTCGGTGTCACTGAACGCAGGCGTGTCGCCGCCCAGGACATACGGGGGTATCACCCGGTAAAGGTCGGCCGCATCGCGCGGATAGCCAACCTGGGACCGGGTGAAATTGAACGGGGCGTTCTGCCGGGTCGGCGCCTGCAGGGTAATAAGCGGCAGGGTCCAATAGCTGATCCCCCAACCACCGCGTAGCACCGTCTTCCCGCTTCCGGTCAGCATGTAGGCAAAGCCGATCCGCGGCGCGAAGTTGTTGCGGTCCGGTTGGAGCAAATGCGCCGGGAGTCCGGTCTCGGCGGCCGTTCTGAAGACCACGCCCGCCGTCCGGTAGGCGGCGACGGCGGCAGGATTGACCGCGAAAGCCTCCTCAACCGGGCCGTTAAGGACTACGGCCCCGGTTTTCGGATCATAGGTCGAGATCTGATCGCGGATATCCCGGTACCGAGTGTAGTACTCGTAGCGTATGCCGAGGTTTAGCGTCAGACGAGGCAGAACCTTCCAGTCGTCATGGAAGTAAAGTCCCAGGTCCTTCTGACGATGATAGAAGAACCCCTTGTCGCTGCGCAGTTCTCCCCAGTCGTCGTAACCGAGCAGGAAGCTCGCAAAACCTGAGCCGGTGCCGGGTATGATGTTCCCGACCTCATCTCCGAGCGCCGTCCACTGGGGGCCGAAAGTATAACAGCCGCGTGGCTGGCCACGCTCGTCGGAGTTGACCGCCATGGTGCGGAACTGTACACCCATCTTCAAGGAATGGCTTCCCTTGATCATGGAAAGGTTGTCAATCCACGTGGTAAACAACTGCGGCGCCGTTTGCGGGTTGTCGTCGTCCCAGAAGATCCCCCTCGGCCAGCCGCCGAACTCGAGGTCCCAAGTGACGGGATCGAGAGGATACAGGCAGGGCCAGCCGCTGTCCCCCGTGACATTCGGCAGATTAAGCAGATCGGTGATCCTCGGCTCCTTGATCGTGGGTCCGCGCCGGCTGTTCGGCCGGGTGAAGCCCACCCTGAACTCGTTGACCACGCTAGGGGTGAAGGTGTGCGTGTTCGCGAACGTCCCCTGGTAAGTCCGCGCCGTCGCCTCGTTGTAGTAGATCTCGGTTGTCGGCGCTCCGCTTTTCGGGCTGGGCCGGACCTGGTCAACAAACGTGTAGGTCAGAGTGAAATTGTCCTTTGCGGTCTGATGATCGCCCTTGACCGTAAACTTGTCCTCGTTCGTCCCGCTGGGCAGCCTGACCTCGAGATTCTGATCGATCGGCGCACCCGCGATGTTGGGCAGCGGATAGCGGCTGAGGGCAGCCTTCGCCATAGCGCTGATCCTGTGCTCAGGGATCCGATTGTTTGGGAAGGGGTCCCGAACGTAGAGCCCGGTCGCCGGGTCGAAGCGGGTTGTCAAGGGATCGTAGATCGTGTAGACAGTGTCTTCCCCGGTTGGCTTATAGTTGGAGAAATCTCCGTTGCGCAAGTCCTCCGTGGGCGAACCCTTGAAAGCGGAGTACCGCTGAGTCAGCCGAAGCCCTTCGTAGGTGAAGAAGAAAAACGTCTTGTCCTTGCCGTTGTAAATCTTCGGCAGGATGATCGGTCCGCCGACCGAACCGCCAAATTCGTGTCGGATTAACTTGGATTGCGGCTGCGTCGAGAACGGGTTCCGCGCCAGCAAGCCGTTGCTGCGGTAAGTCTCAAGGGCGGAACCGTGAATCTGGTTGGTGCCCGACTTGGTCAGATAGCTGATCGTTGCTGGCTTGCTGTACTGAGCACTGGAATTTAATGCCTCGACTTTGAATTCCTGTACCCCCTCCAACGCCGGGCTGACCCGAGTAAAATCCCCGAGGTACTTGTCTTCTATGCTCACGCCGTCTGCAAGAAACTGGACGTTTCCCTGCTGAAGCCCATTGACCTGCGTGGTTCCGGCCTCGCGGTTAACCCCCGGTGTGAGAGCGAATAAAGTCGCGATCGAGCGGCCGTTAAGTGGTAGAGTCTCGATCCGTTCCGATTCCTTGATGTCGTACAACGTCGAAGTCGAGGTTTCGACAACCGGCGTCGAGTCGGCCACAGTCACTTCGACAGACTCACTCGCCACCACCAGACGAATGTCCACTGTCGCTTCCTGACCGACCCGAAGGACGAGTCTTCCTTCAAACTTCGCAAAACCGGTCATTTCGGCCGTGACCAGGTAGTTGCCCGCTGGCACGCTCGGAAACGCATAGAGCCCAACATCATTGCTCGTTGTAGTGCGCGTCTGGTTCGTGTCCAGATTCTTCAGGGTCACATCCGCCCCCGGGACAACCGCGTTGGATGAATCCGTCACCACTCCCTTCACTCCTCCCAGTGAGGTTTGAGCCAAGCCGCTCGTTGTGAAGAAGTAAGTGACTAACACCAAGAGGATCACTACTGTTAACCGATGCCCTCTCATGGTTCCTCCTGCCTCCTTCCGTTAAGAGCCAATGAACTTGAACTGCTTAGAACCGAAACCTACTTTCTTTCGGATCGCAACAAAGTGTTCAAAAAAGCTGCCTAAAACAACCGGAGTCTAGTGCCTGTATAAGTCCGTGTCAAGCGATATTTGCGGGGATTTTGGCTCTCTTTTTTCTTCCAATTAGGAGCGAACATGGCTACACTTACTTGTGTCTCACAAGAAACAAACGCGGGAAGACCATGCGTCCTGTCTTGACGAGTCGAGGAAGAGGGCTGGCGCCGCAGCAGGTACGAGGCATGAATCGAGCTGTGGTTCTCCAATTGCTGCGCCGTTTCCGGCAACTGTCTCGAGCTGATATCGCGCGCCGAACTGGGCTGTCTGAAGGCACCGTTTCCAGGATTGTTGCCGAACTCATACAAGAACGGCTGGTCACGGAACGGGGCGTCGAAAACTCAACAGGTGGCCGGCCCGGTACGCTCCTGCGGCTCGATTCCAGTCACTTCTATGCGGTGGGCGCTGAAGTGCAGAACTGGGAGACGCGTGTCGCCGTGGGCACGCTTGAAGGACGAATCATTGCCTCCGAGAGCTTCCGCACCCCTGCTACGCCGGTGAAAGCACTCGAAGCGGTTGCCGACACTTTCGAATCCCTCAGTAAGCCTTACGCTGCGGAGCGACTGGAAGGCCTGGGAGTCATTGTTCGTGGAATTGTCAATAGCGAGACGGGAGTGCTGGAGGTGGGCAGTAACGCCTCGTGGAACGGCCTCGAGGTGCGGCGGCATCTGCAACAGCGCATCAAGGTTCCCATTTACGTCGAGAACGATATTCGGTCTGCCGCCTCCGTGGAATACAGCCTGGGCCTGCCTGAGGCGCACGCAAGTCACACCCTCCTTTACGTGATGGTCGGCGAGGGCGTCGGAATGGCCATCGTTCTGGAGGGACAAGTGTATCGCGGTCCCAATAGTGCAGCTGGCGAGCTCGGGCAGATGGTCATCACTGATTCTCCGGGAGAGGGGCGCCAGGATCGGCCTGGCTGCCTGGAGTCACTCGCTTCCAACCCGGCTATTTGTGACCGCTACGCCGAATTAACCGGCAGCAGTCGCAAAAGCGGTGAGGAGACAGCTTCGCGGGCACGGCAGATCTGTTACCTTGCTGTTCAGGGAGATCGGTTCGCGCGGCAGGCGCTGCTGGAGGCGTGCCGTTACCTCGGAATCGGCATCGCCAACGCGGTCTGGGGGCTTGATGCGGACATGGTGATAATCGACGGCGTCATCACCGAAGCCTGGCCCCTCGTCTCGCAGGCCATCCGGAGTCAATTCCCGGCGGATCAGGATTTGCACCACTTCAAACGCTTGGACCTGCGGCCTTGTGCTTTTCGAGGCGATGCGGCTCTGCTCGGCGCCGTTGCTTTGCCGTTTGCACACATTTTTGAAACTGGCCAGCGAGCAGTGGCTGGCACCAGGGCACCAAAGAACGACAGCATCTGAGTTGGGGACTGTCAGATCACAGCTTAAGGCTTGTGAGGCGAGAGTGAACAGCGAGCTCGAGCAAGATTCTGTCGTCGCAGGTGCAGATGCGCTTCTCTTGTTCGTCTGTCGCTGGTGTCGGGGGGTGACCAAGTGAGTGGACACAATACATATAGCGTGCGTCGCTCCGCGTTGTCGCTCTTGCTTCTCCTTTGTATTGCGGGGGACTTGCCGGGCAAGGACAAGTGGTCGAAAAAGTCCTATTTGGAATGGACGGAGGAGGAGGCTCTCCAGGTTCTGACTGACTCGCCGTGGTCGAAAACCTGGAGTAGCGCTGCGGCCCGGCGGCCAGGCGCTGAGGCGGCGATGCCTTCCATCGAGGCCGAGGAATCCGGCCAGCACTCGAACTGCTGCCGGACTTTCGGAAGCGGCATTGGCGCGAAGGCCGCCGACCCGCGGAACACGAAGGGCATCGTGGCAGGAGGCCAGACCGAACCTTCCTCTGGTTTGCCTGGCGAGTCCTTCCGAATAGCTTGGTTTTCCTCAATGCGCTTTCGTCAGGCTCTATATCGCCTGCGCTTGATCAACGGGGCGGAGCGAGATCCGGCGGCTGAATCTCAGCTGGTACAGCCGGCAGATCAAATCGTCGTGGCCGTCTCGGGTCCTTCCATGCGCCGCTTCTGGGGAGCATCACTAGAGGCCCTGCGCCCCACGACTCGGCTCCAATCGAAAAAGAACAAGGATAGAGTGGCTGAACTAATCGGGTTTGTTGCCCCGGAGACGCGTCCGGATAGCCTGGCCCTGTTCGTCTTCAGCCGCTACACTGACGATCGGCCGGTATTTGATCAAACCGATAAAGGGGTTGTCTTTTCGACCGGAGACCAACCGACACGGATCAGCGTTGTTTTCCAGCTCTCGAAAATGACGGCCGACGGGATTCTGGACTACTAGGCTAGTGGGATCAAGAAGTAACGCACTCCGTGATTCTCGTCTCCAGGAAATCCGTCAGGAAGAACATTCCGAATTTCATTCCGCTGTACTCGACGAAGTAGCCGATAATTTCAGACTCCCCTTCGGGCAATCGAACGGGACCCGTTTGGTTTCGGCCAGAGCTGCAGTCAAGAACACAAAGAAGGCGACGGGCTGTGTGAGAATACCCCAGAGGGGAAGCCAACCCCAAAGTAGGAATTTTGAATTTTGGATTCCGCTGAAAAACCCCGGTTGTATCTGAGCCTGCCCTTTCCTGACGATTTTT
>DAOTAI010000178.1:0-9733 GCA_035593865.1 Acidobacteriota bacterium | reverse complement strand
TCGCGGGCGGAGCGACTGCCCGGCCATTTCGCACATTTCACGAGGCCCTCGGCATACCTCTCTACTTGAGAATCGCGCCGGAGCTTTATTTGAAACGGCTGGTTGTCGGAGGTTTCGATCGTGTCTTTGAGATTAATCGGAACTTCCGAAATGAAGGGATTTCAACTCAGCACAATCCCGAATTCACGATGCTTGAGTTTTATCAGGGCTACAGCGACTACCGCGACCTCATGGATCTCACCGAAGAAATGTTGAAAGCGGTCGTCTGTGCCGTGAACGGAAGCCTTGAAGTCAAGTACGGGGAGCAGGTGATCGACTTCGGCCAGTACCGGCGCTACTCCATGATGGAGGCAATAGTGACCTTCTGGAAGGATGGGGATCGCCCGTCGTCCGAGGATCTGAACGACGTGGCTCGCCTACGCGACTTAGCATCGCGCCGGGGATTGGGAAAGCCCGACGATGGTTGGGGCCAACTTCTCGGAATGGTGTTTGAATCGGTGGCCGAGGAGCACTTGATCCAGCCTACCTTCATATACGATTTCCCAGTTGAATTATCACCGCTTTCAAAACGCAAAGACGAGGATCCTCGCTTTGTGGAACGGTTCGAACTTTATGTAGCCGGCATGGAGATCGCTAACGCCTACAGTGAGTTGAACGATCCCGAAGAGCAGCTGCAACGGTTTCAGGAACAGCTCCAGGCGAGGGAAAAAGGTGATCTCGAGGCGCATGCCATGGATGAGGACTACATCCGAGCGCTGCGCTACGGGATGCCACCTACGGCCGGCGAAGGCATTGGAATAGATCGCCTGACAATGGTCCTGACTGATTCCCGCTCGATCCGAGATGTAATCCTGTTCCCGCACATGAGGCCGGAAGAGGGGCGGCCTAAGTCTTTGGAGTGAAATCGCGGGAGGAGGCTTTTTGCCCCGAATGACACGAATTACACGGAAATTCATGCGAATGAGTGGGACTCGATAACGAGGGGGTAAGGAAGCGTTCATTTCCCGGACATTAAGTCATGAAATTTGAGCGCTTTGTCGCTGTCCGCTATTTGAAAGCCAGACGCAAGCAGGCTGTAATCTCGGTTATCACCCTGATATCCGTGACCGGTGTTGCAGCGGGTGTCGCCGCCCTGATTGTTGCTTTGTCGCTGAATGCCGGCTTTCAGCGGGAATTTCAGGCAAGAATTCTTCAAGCGACATCGCACGTCACCCTGTATAGGATGGGAACCCGGGCCATCTCCAATTACGAGGCCCTGACGGACGAGACGTCCCAAATTCCAGGCGTGCTTGCGGTCGAGGCGGTGGTATATGGGCAGGCTTTGCTGCAGAGCGACTTGCGACAGCAGGCCGCGATTCTAAAGGGTGTGAACCCCTCGGGACGATCTTCACAGGGATCCCTGCCGACTATCATAGAAGGGACAATAGAGGACTTTGGCAAGGCGAGCACCGTTCCTCCCATAATTCTCGGCAAGCAACTGGCGCAATCGCTTGGGACACTGGTAGGGGAGCAGGTGAGGGCGATTGGATTCGGTGGCGAGCTATCGCCGCTAGGGAGAATGCCTCGAATACAGAGTTTCCAGGTCGTCGCCATTTTCGATTCCGGCCTGTGGGAATACGACGCCAACTGGGCAATCCTGCCATTGTCCGCTGCGCAGCACTTTATGAACCTAAGCGCCGGTCAGGTTTCGGCGCTGGAATACCGGATTGCAGACATTTATGCAGCCCAGGATATGGCAGAGCAAATCAAGGCGGCAGCAGGTCGCGGCTACACCACGAATACCTGGATTGAGCTGAATCGCCCGTTGTTTTCCGCGCTGCGGCTGGAGCGTTTGGCGATGTTTATAGCGATCGGGCTCATAGTCCTGGTTGCATCGCTGAACATCGTCAGCACCCTGACGCTAATGGTCATTGAGAAGAATCGCGATATTGCAATTATCACCGCAATGGGAGGGACTTCCCGGACGATCATGCGGATTTTCATCATCCAGGGGCTCATCATCGGCATTGTAGGGACGATCATTGGTGATATCGTGGGCTGCGTTGCGGTCTGGTACCTGGATACCTACAAGGTGTTTGCGCTTGAAGCACAAGTGTACTCGATCCCATACGTCCCGTTTCGCCTGGAGTGGCATGACGTTGTGCTGATCTCTCTGGTTGCGGTGATGATAAGCTTTCTGGCCACACTCTATCCGGCCCGGACCGCTTCCCGGCTCGATCCGATTGAAGCAATGCGTTATGAGTAACCTGGTGGAGGTCGCGAACCTGCATAAGTCTTTCCGCTCAGGCAACGAGCGTTTGGACATTCTTGTTGACCTCAATCTGACAGTCAGGAAAGGCGGGATGGTTGCGGTCACTGGAGCGAGCGGATCCGGAAAGAGCACGTTTCTGCACCTGGTTGGCGGGATGGACAGGCCCGATTCGGGACGTATTGTCATCGCGGGCCAGGATCTCGGCAAGCTCAATAAGGCGGAGCTAGCGCGCTTTCGGAACCGGCATGTGGGGTTCGTGTTCCAGTTTCACCACCTGCTGCCCGAATTCTCGGCGGTCGAGAACGTGATGTTCCCGTTGCTTCTTCGAGGGATGCCGCGGTCTGAAGCGCTGTCTTCAGCCCGCAAGCTTCTCGAAGAGGTATCTCTGAAGGATCGGGCCGATCACCGACCCGGAGAGTTGTCCGGTGGCGAACAACAGAGGGTGGCGGTTGCGCGTGCCTTGGCTGGGTCGCCGTCGCTCCTGCTTGCAGACGAGCCGACGGGAAACCTCGACGTCCATAGTGCCGAGGCGATCCATCGACTGCTGATCGAAATTCACTCCACTCATGATCTCACCTCGATAATTGTGACCCATAACCCACGTTTGGCTCATCTATGCGATGTAGAGTACCGGATGACCGGTGGCCGGCTGGTTGCGGCCGGTGAAGTAAGGATGGAGCCGTAGGGAACCGGATTCAGAGAGTTCAAGTGCCAGTGCAGTTTGTGGCAAATTCCATTAGAAACTTCTTGACCCTTGAAGTCATCATTGTGAATAGCCTGCTGCTTTTCGCTGGCCGGCGGGTGAGGCAAAGAAGACCTTCGATCACTACTGAAGCGTGGGCGTTTTTTTTGCCGTAAAATAGCATTAAGAAGAGATCCAAAGGGCGATATGTTTGAGAAGTACACAGAGAAGGCGAGGCGGGTTATTTTCTTTGCCCGTTACGAGGCTAGCCAGCTTGGATCCAGGTGCATAGAGACCGAACACATCCTGCTCGGCTTGTTGCGCGAGGACAAAGCCCTGGCCAGTCGTTTTTTCCCTCGAACCGAGGCGGCGCTCGAGAATATCCGTAAGCAGATCGAGGGTCGTTCCCCGTCGAGAGAAAAGGTGTCTACCTCGGTAGAACTGCCCCTGAGCGATGAATCGAAAAGGGTGCTGACGTTCGCGGCCGAGGAGGCGGACAGGCTGTTATGCAACTACATCGGGACCGAGCATTTGCTGCTCGGCCTTTTGCGCGAAGATAAGTGTTTCGCCGCCAGCATTCTGTACGAGAAAGGGCTGCGGCTTACGCGGGTTCGTGAGGAACTGGCGCCAACCTCCGATCGACCGGCGCCGAGCAAACCAAAAGATTCGCTGATCCTGACTGAGTTCAGCCGCGATCTAACCGAGGCGGCGGCCAACGGTACGCTAGACCCGTTGATCGGACGAGAAGCGGAAATCGAACGCGTCATCCAGATCCTTTGCCGCAGGACCAAGAACAACCCTGTCTTGATTGGTGAACCGGGTGTCGGGAAGACCGCCATAGTGGAAGGCCTGGCCCAGAAGATTGTAGCTGGGGAAGTTCCCTCCATGCTGAGTGACAAGCGGCTTCTTGCCCTCGATATCTCCCTGATCGTCGCCGGTACAAAGTACCGTGGTCAGTTCGAAGAAAGACTTAAGGCGATTATGAAGGAGTTGGTCGAGAACCCGAATTTCATTATTTTCATTGATGAGCTGCACACCCTTGTTGGAGCCGGCTCGGCAGAGGGTTCTCTGGATGCGGCGAACATCCTTAAGCCTGCTCTTTCGCGTGGTGAAATCCAGTGCATAGGCGCAACCACGCCCTATGAGTATCGGCGATCGATCGAAAAGGATCGTGCTTTGGAACGGCGCTTCCAGGCCATCAAGGTAGCCCCGCCCACCGAGGCCGAGACGATCGAGATCATTTACGGCATCAAGGATCGATACGAGAACTTCCACCAAGTCGAGTACCTGGACGAGGCGATTCATTCAGCCGTGTATGAATCGAGCCGTTATATCCCGGATCGTTTCCTGCCCGATAAGGCGATTGACGTTCTGGACGAAGCCGGCGCACGGGTTAAGCTGAACAACACCACGATGCCGGACGAAGTGGTCGACATCCAGAAACGGATCAAGGTGATCGTCAGGCAGATGGATCACGCCATTTCGAGCAAGGAGTTTGATCGCGCCATCAAGTTGAAGGACCAGGAGCTGCAGGAGCGCGAGGCGTTGCAGGAGATCAAGGAGCGGTGGAGGCTGAAGAACCGTGTGCCTCCCAAGGTTGGCAAACACGAAGTGGAGCAGGTGATCTCCCGGTGGACCGGTATCCCGGTTACCGCGCTCCAGGAGGAGGAGACCCAGAAACTGCTCCGCATGGAAGATGAGCTGCACAAGCGCGTCATCAGCCAGGACAAGGCGATTTCGGCGCTGTCGCGGGCGATTCGACGCAGCCGCGCCGGTATGAAGAATCCCAATCGGCCGGTTGGTTCTTTCCTATTCCTCGGGCCGACTGGTGTGGGCAAGACGGAGCTGGCCAAGGCGCTGGCGGCTTTCCTTTTTGGAAGCGAAAAGTTCCTGATCCGGTTCGACATGTCCGAGTACATGGAGAAGCACTCGGTCTCCAAGTTGATCGGGTCTCCTCCGGGTTACATCGGTCACGAAGAGGGTGGACAGCTGACCGAGAAGATCAAGCGAAACCCCTATTCGGTAGTGCTGCTGGACGAAATCGAAAAAGCTCATTTCGATATCTTTAATATTCTGCTGCAGGTCTTCGAAGACGGGCAGTTGACCGATTCGCACGGCAACCAGATCGATTTCAAGAACACGATCCTGATCATGACCTCGAACATCGGGGCCCGATACCTGACGAGCAAGTCTCAGGTTGGTTTCAGCACGACGGTCGAGGCCGGACGCCAGAAGATTGAGGATCTGATCCTTAATGAAGTTAAGAGGGTTTTCAATCCAGAGTTCATTAACCGGCTTGATGAGATTATTTTGTTCGAATCCTTGTCCGAGACCGACCTTCTGATGATCGTTGATCTGCTGCTCAGCCAGGTGAATGAAAACCTGGCGGTAAAATCGATTGACATTCAGTTGGACGAGGAGGCTAAGCGCTGGATTATCGACAAGACTTGCGGCGACCGGAGTTACGGGGCACGGCCACTTCGTCGAGCTATCCAGAAGTACATCGAAGATCCGGTTTCCGAACTGATGATCCAGGGAAAATTGAAAGAAACTCAGACCCTGGCCGTCTATTTGAAGGATGGATCTCTCTATTACCGACCCAAAGGGTCGAAGACAGACGGTGTGCTTTTGTCCTGCGGGTCCATCTGATTACGCCTGTGGTTCGACTCCGAAGGGGTCTTTGAAGGGGTCGCGAAGCAAGACCCAGGGTTGGCATTTTGGGCCAACCCTGGGCGACAAAAAGCAGGATTCCCCAGCTGGAACATTTGGACTGAGGCCGCCCGGTTCCCAAGCCCTACAGCTTCCTCGCAGCCGTCCGAAGCGCTCCGCTGATTCTCTCACAATGTGTGAAGGTGTGAAGGGCTTACCGCAAGGGCTCACAGGAGTTCAAGGCGTTCTGCTGCGCTTGCGCCGGAACCGAACGAATGTGTTATCATCAGTCCCTTCAAGAATTCCATTACGAGGAATGAATGAGCGTTTCCGCTGAATCTACCACAAGCCGTTTAGCGCTGCTGCTATCGCGATATGGCCGCAATTGGGCCTTTTGCCTGGCGGTGGGGTTTTGCCTACTGCTTTCGGGCGTTTCCGAGGTAATGGCCCAGCAGCAGGCGCCTAGACTGATTGAGGATGTGAGAATTGTCGGAAATCGGCGAATTCAGGAAAGCACGATCCTCTACTACGTCCAAACCAAGAAACAGGATGTCTACAACGAGGATCAGATACTCAGGGACTATCGAAGCATCCTGAACACCAACTGGTTCGAAGACGCCAAGGTCAAGATACAGCAGGGTGATATCGGGGCGATCGTGATCTTCGAGGTCAAAGAACGTCCCCTGATTCGGAACATCGAATACCGGGGAATGAAGTCGTTCAAAGAATCCGACGTCCTCGAAAAATTCCGGGATCTGAAAGTCGGACTGACAAAGGATTCCCCTTTCGACGAAGCCAAAGTTCCAAAAGCCCGGAAGGCCATCAAACTCCTGCTTGATTTAAACGGGCGACCGCTCGGGCGCGTAGAAGTGGAAACGGAGCAAATTACCTCAGCCGCGGTCAACCTGATCTTCAAAATTGACGAGGGACCCAAGGTCAGGATTGGAGACATCCGATTTGAGGGGAACACGGTCCTGAGCGACGACCAGTTGCGCGACGCCCTTGAACTGACCAAGGAGCGCGGTCCGATAAGCCTGTTCAAGGGTCAGGACAAGTACATCCAGGAGAAGCTCGAGTACGATATCCAGGTCAATCTGCTAGCCAAGTATCGGGAAATAGGTTATATCTTCGCCAAAGCGGGCGACCCCAAGGTAGAAATCGTGGAAGCGCCTAAGGGTTTGTTGGTCGGCTTCCGAAAGACCAAGCAGCAGTATTACATTACGATCCCCATCGAAGAAGGCGAGCAGTTCCGCTACGGTTCGTTTCAAGTCGAAGGCTTGAAGAACTTCGACAAGGACCTGATCGAAAAGAACATGTACAGGGTAGTTCCCGGCGAGATCGTGAACTACACCCAGATAAAGAAGGCCAACGAGGACCTCAAGAAGTTGTACCAGCGCTATGGCTTCCTCGACATGGAAGCCATTCCGGAAATGAAGCCGGACCCCAAGACCAAGAAAGTCGATATTTCCATCTCGGTCGTCGAGGGCAAACAGTACATTGTTCACAGGATCAACTTTGCGGGTAACACCAAGACCCGGGACAAAGTGCTCCGCCGGGAAATGATCCTGGAAGAGGCGACGCTGTTTAACGGCGACCTCCTTGACCTGTCCATTCTTCGTCTGAATCAGCTCGGTTTCTTCGACAGAATCGAAGAGAAGGATTATGAGGTCAACAAGAATCCGGAAGAGGGGAGCGTCGATGTCCTGATCAAGGTGAAGGAACGCAGCCAGCAATCCATCGGCTTGACTGGCGGTGTGAGCGGGATCAGCGGAAGTTTCATCGGCATCAACTATCAGTCCAACAACTTCCGTGGCTTGGGTCAGACGATCGATGTGCAGCTGCTGACCGGAACCAGGACGGCGAACTATATGTTCCGGTTCACCGAACCTTATTTCCTCGATTCCCGGATGTCGCTCGGCGTGTCTGTTTTCAACCAGCGGTACCGCTATGATACTTACACGCTGTTTTACGGACTGATTTCCGAGAGTCAGAACGTGCCGTTGTTTACACGAATCAGCACCGGTTTCGATATCTCGGCCAGTTACCCATTCCTGGGGCGATTCTCCCGGGCCCAGATAAGTTACAGCCTGCAGACGATTAAGATCACCGACGTAGATGAGGTCTATCAGCCCTTTGCCTACAATCAGCTCCTCCTGTTTACCCCGGGAGGCGACATTGACAGCGCTCGCAAGGGGATCATCCGCAGCGAGATCACCCCAGGTTTCGTGTACAACCGGAAAAACGCTTTTTATGGGGCCACTCAAGGGAATTACCTGGCCATACAGGTGCCGATTGCGGGGGGACCGCTGGGCGGGGATTTCAGTGTGATCCGTCCATATGTCGAGTATCAGCACTTCTTCAAAGATCCCTGGCTGAGCGGCGGCAGGAACAGCTTCGCCTTCAGAGCGCAGGCCCAGCACATTATCCCGTTTGGCAAGCTGCCGAGTGGTGCCCCGATGACGGTGCCATTCTTCGAACGCATCTTTTCCGGTGGCGAATACACTTTGCGCGGTTTTGATATTCGCTCGGTCGGCCCCTGGGCAATCACGCGAGCGCCTCAGCTTGATGGCAATGGAAATCCGATTATCGATCCCGGAACCGGTCTCCCGTCCATTGTTGAAAGCCCGATTCTGGTCGGCGGTGACACGAGCGCGCTGTTAACCGGAGAGTACCGTATCCCAATTGCCGGCCCTCTGCAGCTTACCGGTTTTGTCGATTTCGGAAATTCCTGGGTGACTCGACGCAACACTTTAAAAGTGCTCGGTCCTGGCACAGTGGTCGAACTGCAAGACCAGACCAACCATGTCTGGCGGATGTCCACCGGCGCCGAAGTGCAGTTCCTTTTGCCGATGATCAACCAACCATTTCGACTGATCTTTGCCTATAATCCCATAATCATGGACACGACCATCATCTACAACGGGGTAGAAGTTCCGCTCCCTGAGCCCCGCCATGGCGTTAAATTTTCGGTTGGTTACACATTTTAGGCGATTGACGGTTGACGGGCTTAGGATCGACAATAGGGAGCTCCAAGGGTTGTCGGTTTCACGAGTCGAATCGTCAAGCGGGAATCGTATCTGTTAAGGAGATCCACGAGGGCATGAGAAAACTATTCGCTTTAGCAGGCATACTTATACCAACTTTGAGCTTATCCTTTGCGCAGCAGCCGGCCGGCGCCGGAGCTGTAGCCCCAACCAAGATCGGGTTTGTGGACTCGATGCAGTTTCTGGCTTCGACTGCGGAAGGGAAGGCCGCGCTCGAGAGTCTGCAGAAGTTGATGCAGGAGAAGGAGCAGCAGTACGGTACCCAGAAGCAGGAACTGGATAAGCTGAAGACTGATCTGGCCCAGAAAGAACGTAGCCTGAATCCGCAGACGCGACAAGAAATGGTCAATGTGATTGCGGAAAAGGAGAAATCCTTGATCCGATTTCAGGAGGACGCCCAGGGAGAGATCACGCGGCGGCGCGACGAGGTGATGTCCGCGATCAGTGACAAAGCCATGAAGGTGATTAACGAGTACGCTGAGAAAAACGGCTTTGGGGCGATCTTTGTCCGCGACCCGCAAATCGTCAGCTACGTCGCTCCCGCCGTAGATATTACGGAAGAAATTGTGAAGGCTTACGACGCAGCGAACCCGGCGGCCGCTCCGGCGGCATCTTCGTCCTCGGCCGCGCCTGCGGCGACGCAGCCCGCAGCCCAGCCATGAGGAATCAGCCAGGGTGACTTGCCGTGTTTTCAGCGGGGGTCACCCTGTTTCCTTCCATTAGTCCTTCCAGAAACGATTTCCGGCGAATCGGTGTCTCCGGCTTGCCGCATGATGCTAAACTCTGCTGGTGCATAAACTCCGCGATCTGGCGCAATTGGTAGGCGGCCGAATTCAGGGCAACAGCGATCTCGACATCCTGCGGATTCGGCCATTCGATTTGGCCGAGGCGGGCGATTTGACACTGGCTGCAAGTCGCGAGCTGATCGAACGGTTGGACGAATGTGCCGCTTCGGCGGTTATTGTCCCGCCCGGCGTTTCGTCCCGGGGCAAGACTCTTTTAGAGGTCGCACAGCCGAAACTCGCTTTCGCACGCCTGCTCGAGCACATCCATCGACCGGTTTTCCGGGCGACAGGAATTTCACCTCTGGCCGCGATCGGGGAGGGT
>DAOTAI010000177.1:0-9772 GCA_035593865.1 Acidobacteriota bacterium | reverse complement strand
ATACCACAAAAGGCGGCCCTTTTTTCATTAAGTGTGTGAGAAATCCGGGCTAGGGCTTCACCAAATAGGTTCTTTCAAAAAGAGATCGGTCCCTGGCCCTAATGCTTCGCCAGCGTCCCCATTTCGACCATTTCGACTTTTTCTTCTAACTGGAGGTAGGACCGACACGTTTATAGAATCCGGTGGAAGCTTTGACCCAGGTGCGTCAGGACCGACACGTGACTGGCAGTTGAGCCCGAGCTGCAAAAGCGGCCTTTGCCGGCAGACGCTGACAGGTGAGGAGGCGGTGCAGGGAGTTCACGTGCCGGTCCTACGGACTTGGGTCTTAAGCCTTGGTCGTTCTATAAACGTGTCGGTCCTGACGGACCTCGAATGCAACCGCCATCGGCCTGATGGTGATCAGGGAGCAGGACGACAGGTCTGGACGCGCTCGAAGTCTGACGAAAATACGGAATCGCCTAAATTGGCCCCCAAAGGGGGGTAAAACTGGCCCAAGAACGCCTTAGGCGATCCTGCAAGAGGTGGACAATAAAGTACTTAAGTCAATTTAGGCGGGACTACGAACTTGGGCCACCGCGGTTGAGCGCTGCGTGTCTTAGTGGCCAGAATGTCCAGCTGGGAAGTCCGACCAGAGTTACTCCCAGCGACTGGACGAAATTCTCCTTCATGGTGTACCGACCCCGGGTGGTTCAGCGCCCGTTTCAACGGGGCACATAAACGCCGTGATTTCAACTAAATACCGCTGTTTAGGCGCTGTATCTAAACTCCGCTGTAAACAACGCAAATTTACCAAGACATTAATTTGCTTCTGTGCTAGTATTTGATCCGCGTAGTTTCGCCTATGGCATCCCATGCAAGGAGGAGGCGACGCATGATCAGGAAAGTTTCCTTATTCCTCGCCGCGCTCGTGATTCTTACCTTTCCGACGGCAGCGCAGAACATCAGTGCGACCCTGACCGGAACCGTGCAGGATCAAGCCGGGGCAGTGATCCCGGGCGCGGACATCAAGCTGACCAACCAGGCGACCGGTGTCAGCGTTCAATCAGCAACGAATGACGTTGGTATTTTCGTCTTCAGCAGCGTGCTACCTGGCACGTACACGCTGGAAGTCGGGATGCCCGGCTTTCGGACCCTCACGATGCGTGACATCGTTGTGACCGCCAACGAACGCCGATCAGTGGGCAATATCACTTTGGAAATCGGCGAAGTCGAGCAGCGGGTTGAGGTTACTGCTGAAACATCTTACGTGCAGACCGCGTCATCTGAAAGGGCCGGACTCATCAGCGGCGACCAGGTGCTAAGCCTTGCCGTGAAAGGCCGCGATTTCCTGGGACTGCTGAGCACCCTGCCGGGTGTAACCGATATCAATGTCGGTTCGCGAGAAGTGGTCATGACCGGGAATGTCCTCAACGGGCTGCATATCAACGGGGGGCGAACCACTTCGATTATGTTTGCCCTCGACGGTATATCATCGGTTGATACCGGATCCAACTCGAGCGTGCAGAACTCTCCCAACATGGATGCCATCAGTGAAGTAAAGGTGCTCACGAGCAACTACCAGGCGGAGTATGGGCGCAACAGCTCGGGCACTATTAACGTGATCATGAAGGGAGGCACCCGGGATTTTCACGGAAGCGCTTATTGGTACTATCGCGATAAGTCGCTCAATGCCAACAGCTTCTTCAACAATCGAAGCGGTACGCCCAAACCTGACTATCACTTTAACAACGCCGGCTACTCGATTGGCGGTCCGATCTACATTCCTGGCAAGTTCAACACCAACAAGGACAAGCTGTTCTTCTTCTTCTCGCAGGAATACGTCCGCAGGCGGCTGTATCCGGGAGTGCGATGGGCAACGACGCCGACCGAATTAGAGCGTAACGGAGACTTTTCGCAGACTTTCGACACTAACGGAAAGGTGATCCCGATTTACGATCCGTATAATGGGAAAACCCCCTTCCCGGATAATAAGATTCCCGAGCATCGGATCAATCCCTTGGGTAAGGCCATTTTGAACTTCTTCCCCCTTCCCAACTACGTCGAGACCGATCCGGCACAGATGTACAAGCGGAACTATCGTAGTAACGTCAGCGGGTACAACCCACGACGCCAGGATGTCGTTCGAATCGACTACCACATTACGCCCACATTAAATTCCTATTTCCGTTTGATTCGTGACAACGATGACGAAGAGTGGCCGTATGGCTCCTGGGTGGCCGGAAATCACAACTATGACCTGGTAAATACTTTAAGACCGCAGCGAGGTCGTGCCGCCGTCCTGAATCTCACCAAGATTTTCAGTTCAACGGTCGTCAACGAGTTTACAGTGGGCGCCAGCACTCGCGGCCAGACTTTCAATCCCACCGAACCCGAGAAGGTCGCCCGCAGTCGAATGGGTAATATCCCGCAGTGGTATCCTCAGTCGAACGAATCGGGTGCTATTCCCAACATCACCTTTGGCGGTGTGCAGAATGCGATCGACCCGAGCCTCGGCAACATTCCGTACACCAATGAGAACCCGGTGTTTACATTCGCCGATAACTTCAGTTGGCTGAAAGGTTCTCACGCTCTCAAATTCGGAATATACATCGAGAGAATGCGTAAGGACGAAGTAGGCTCGCCGAACACTCGGGGGAGTTTCAATTTCGGGCGCAATACCAACAACCCGCTCGACACCAACTACGCTTTCTCAAACGCTTTGCTGGGCGTTTTCAACAATTACTCGGAAGGCACTTTCCGGCCGTACTCTCACTATAGGTACACGCAGACCGAGTGGTATGTGCAGGATTCTTGGAAGGTTACCAACAAGTTGACTTTGGATCTCGGGTTGCGGATGTACAATTCGCCGGCCGCCCACGACGATCGTTTCAACATAACAACGTTTGTTCCAGAGCGTTATAACCTTAACGAGGCTGCCAGGCTGATCTGGCCCGGCAAGGATTCGACCGGCAAGCGCGTCGGGGTCGATCCGGTAACTGGCGAGATTTACCCGCTTCCGTACATCGGATTGTTTGTCCCGGGTTCTGGCAGCTATTCACCTGGAATGGTGGTCGGAGGCAAAGGGTGGCCCGGTGGGCTGTACGAGACTCCCGCAGTCGCTTGGGGACCGCGGATCGGTTTTGCCTATGACCCGGTGGGTAACGGGAAAATGGTTATTCGCGGAGGCGCAGGCATTTTCTATGACCGGCCGCAGGGGAACGTCTATTCCGGGACTAACGGTCAACCGCCTGTTGCCTACACGCCAACTCTGCATTTTGGCACACTCGATACCTTCCTGGATGCCGAGGGAGCCATAGGGCCTGGCAACATCACGGTTACCGAGACAGGTGAGCAACCGTTGCCCCAGGTGTACAACTTCAGCCTGGGCGTGCAGCGACAGGTCGGATTCGGCACTGTCCTCGATGTCTCTTACGTCGGTTCACTGGGGCGGTCGCTGATTTACGAATACAACATCAATCCGATCCCGATGTTCGCTCGTTTCGACCCGGCCAACAAAGACACCACGACTGCCAGCAGTCCCTTGCCCGACAATTTCCTGAGACCGTATCGCGGCTACGGAAACATCATGGTCCGGGGGTTTGGAACTCCATCTAATTACCATTCGCTTCAAGTAGCCGCCAACCGCCGGTTCGCTGACAAGCTGCAGTACGGTTTGGCTTATACATTTTCAAAGGCCACCGGGGTGAATGGCGGCGATTTCGATGACGACCCCAGTCCGTACTTCCCCTATATGGAGAGGAATTACGGGTTGCTAAGCTTCGATGTCACGCACAACCTGGTGATCAACTACTCTTGGGATTTGCCCAATCCTGGCGAGAAATGGGGAGTCCCGTTCCTCGATTACGTGCTGGGCCACTGGCAGGTTTCAGGAATCACCTCGTTTACCTCGGGTCAGCCGGTTACACCGTCGATGGAGCTTGCAGATGGTGCCGATCTTACGGGCTCCACGGAAGGCGCCCGGATCACGGTTGTCGGCGATCCGCACCTGCCGAAGAGCGAACGCACTTTTGGCCGGAATTTCAGAACGGAAGCTTTCGCTCGAACACCGAAGGGCGAGTTCGGCAACGCCGGCGTCTACATCCTGCGTCGCCCGTCGACCACCAACTGGGACATCAGCTTGTCCAAGCGCATTCCATTTGGCGAGGACAAGTATGTGCAGTTCCGTACCGAGTTTTACAATGCATGGAACACTGCCCAGTTTAATGCGATCGACACCAGTGCCCGGTTTGATGCGGCAGGGAATCAGATCGATTCGAACTTCGGTGCTTACACAGGCACACGCGATCCGCGTAAGATCCAGCTCTCACTGCGCGTGATGTTCTAACGGGTCAGGCGCTTGTTCGTGGTTCCGCCTTCCGGAAAAATTCCGCCGGAATGCGGAATCACAACCGCTCTTGCCGTGTGGGAACTTCAGGGCTCCGTCACAGAGATTTGGTTGACTGATTGCGTCCTTATACAGTTTCCAGCCTGCGCGACGCTACGCGTTTGAAGGCCTCGACCACTTTTGGGTCAAACTGCCTTCCCGAGTTTGCAACGATTTCCTCCAAGGCCTGCCAGGGCGGCATGGCTCGGCGATAAGGACGGTCACTCGTCATAGCATCGAATGAATCGGCGACGGCAACGATGCGCGCGCCCAAGGGGATCCCATTCCCTTCCGCCGTCGGGTCCGACTCAAGGTGACTCACGAAATACCTGTGATGTGAAAGAACAATCGGCACAACGTCCCTGAGCACGCTGCCTACCGATGAAAGCAGACGCGCTCCTTTCTCTGCGTGGGATTCGATATACGCCTGTTCCCCATCACTGAGAGCTGCCGCTTTACGCAGGACTTCTCCGCTTATCTCGATCTTTCCAATATCGTGGAGCAAACCGGCGACCCGGATGTTGTCAATTTCATTGGCTGGCAAATGCATCTCTTCTGCAATTGCAGCCGCAAGCTCGGACACTCTGACTGAATGTCCTTTTGTATAAGGATCGGAGGATTCCAGGTACTTCGACAGGATTTCCAGCACCCCGATATAGGCGTTTTTCAAGTCCTGAAGCTGTCGCTCCTTTATCTCGTACAGACTCCCGACGGCCACGCTGGTCAGGATCAGAAACCCGCCCCATCCAGATAACCTCGCCACATCTTCTCAGATCTGGGTCGAGGCAAATACACGTTCCGGGTAGAGAAGTCCCGCCAGAGAGACAAGGAGTATGGACAGGACTGCCGCGAGCAGGCCGGATCGTTTTCCGAGAAAATAGCCAGCCACCAGGACGGGCAGGAAGTAAAAGTTGAGGATGACAGAAACCTCTCTGACAAAGATTGTCCCGAGGAAAGCAACTATCAGGACTACGCTGACCAGTATACGTTCGAAGTTTGTGACGATGAGCTGCTTGAGCTTGTCCATGATGGTGTTTCTCCTCATCGGTCGAAAAGATGTATTTGGATCGGGTCACTCCTTGCGTGGACTGGTGCGCTGCCGGAGCACCCGCTGGAAAAATGCGTTGCCTTTCCCTATCAGTGCCAATGCTTCGCCTGACTCCAAGGGAGCGGAGAACCAGAAGCCTTGGCCCAAGTCACATCCTAACTTGCTCAATTCCTGCAATTGTCGTCTGGTTTCAATCCCTTCGGCACACACTTGCTTGCCTAGATTGCGTGCCAGCGCCATGATCGCCTGCACCATTTCGCCGCTTCCTGTGTTCGCGCCCAGACATTTAACGAACGAGCCGTCGATCTTAAGAGTGTCGCAAGGCAGTCGTTGCAGATGAGTCAACGACGAATAGCCGGTTCCGAAATTGTCAATGTAAATCTTGACACCCAAGTCACGAAGCCGCACCAATTTCTCGGCGACTCCGCCGGGGTTTTGGGACAGGGCCCCTTCGGTCAACTCCAGAATAAGCGCAGAAGGATCGGTCTTCGTCTCCGCAAGGATGTTGGCGACCGTGTCGACAATGTTAGGGTCGAGAAGCTCCCGGGGCGAGAGGTTGACCGAGACCAGAATGCTCGAATTAAGCTCCCGCCATTCCCTGGCATGTCGGCATGCCTCTCGCAGAACCCACTCTCCAATGGGCCCGATAACCCCGGTCTCTTCCGCGATCGGAATGAAGTCGTCAGGCTTGAGCAAGCCCCGGACTGGGTGGCGCCATCTGATTAACGCCTCAAATCCATAAAGCGTCATGCTCCGCAGGTTGACGATCGGCTGAAATTGAATCGCAAATTCGTTCTGCTTCAAGGCTCGCCGCAACTCGCTCTGCAAGGCCAGTAAAGCAATTGGCCGACGATGCATGGTCGCGTCAAAAATTTCGTAGCGGGCTCTCCCTCGTGCCTTCGCCCGGTACATGGCGGTGTCGGCGTCTCGCAGGATTTCTTCGGGATGCTCGTAGTATGCAGCTCCTGCCGCGATTCCTACGCTCGCCGAGGTCAAGATCTGGTGCTCTCCGACCTGGAATGGCTCTCTCAGTCTGTCGAGGAGTCGCTCGGCAAGCCGGCACATATCGGCTCGCTCGCTGACGTCGTGCGCCAGCATGGCAAATTCATCTCCCCCAAGACGAGCCATCGTGTCGCCCTGGCGCACAAAAGCCTGCAAGGAGTGAGCGATCGTGATCAGCAGGCGATCTCCAACGCTGTGACCAAGGTTGTCATTGATGTTTTTGAAGTGGTCAAGGTCCATGAACAAGACTGCGTAGGAGTACTTGCCTCGCCGCCGTGACTGGGCCATCAACTGATCCAGCCGATCCAGAAAGAGAGCGCGATTGGGAAGCCCAGTCAAAGAATCATGGAACGCACTGTAAGCCAGTTCCTCTTCCGCACGTTTGCGGTTGGTAACCTCGGTTAAGATCCCGGCCATTCGACAGGGACGGCCTGACTGATCTCTGACTGCAAGACCTCTGGCTAAGATCCAGCGGTGAGAACCGTCGCAATGGCGGGTCCGATATTCAATCGCGAGCCGGGGCGTCCCCCCCGCAAGATGGGCCGAGATGGCTTCTTCGACGACGGGCAGGTCATCGGGGTGTATGGTCGCAAACCACTCCAGTCCCGTTTTCGGGTAATCGCTCCAGCGCCAGCCGAGCATTGCCCCGTAGCGGTCTGAGAAGTATATTCGGTCGGTTCGAAGATCCCAGTCCCAGACGCCGTCACTTGCTCCTTCAACTGCCAGCGAAAAGCGCTCTTCGCTCTCCCTCAGCGCCTGCTCTGCGGCTTTGCGGGCTATCGAGTAGTGAATCGATCTCTCTATCAGTTTCTGATCGATTTCCGCTTTTACCAGGTGGTCCTGGGCGCCTCTTCGGACCGCGTCAGAAGCCAGCTTGTCGTCCTTGGTGCTGGTCAAGACAATGATCGGAAGTGTGGACGCCACAGCCTGGACTCTCTCGAACGTCTCGATCCCTTCGCTATCAGGGAGTGAGAAATCGAGCAACACCAGGTCTATTTCTGATCTCCCCCTCAAGATGGCTGTTGCCATCCCGAGGCGATCTACGCGAGTGACATTAAAACGGGTCTGGCACTTGGCCAGCAAAGTCGTTATCAATTCAGCGTCACTCGGGTCATCCTCTATCAGAAGAACCTCGATCTGGCGTGCTGATTCCCCGGGCAAGTCACCTTTGTAGCGACCGGAAATCAGCGAGAAAGGGCGAACGCCATGACCAAATACACCGCTGCCGTCGTCTGTACTGTCATCCTCCAGCCAGATGTGCTCCAACCCCACTTTTTACCACCTTTGGACGTGAAATCGCCGTGAAAAATCGCCGTGAGAAAACCTGAACAAAGAATACGAGACTACAAAACCGTGCAACGCAAAGAAAACGAGACTGCAAAACCGTGCAACGCAAAGAATACGAGACTACAAAACCGTGCAATGCAAAGAAAACGAGACTACAAAGGTCGGGACTGCAAGTAGAGGTGAAATGCCAGCCTGGGGTGAAATCCTTTCCCGGGGCCCCCCACTCCCGGCCGGATTGCTCTCTCTCCCGCCAAGAATCCGCAGGAATGATTCTTGATGCATAAATGATACTCCCATTCCGGGGGTGAATGGAAGAATAACTTCCCGCGATTCCTGCGCTTTTTCTCGGCTTTTTCTTTATATAAATAACCCTTACAATATTGACTAGTACGTCAACGGAACTCCTCGAAGTCTGTCGTTTTCCGCTCGGGCCTGGAAAGGCCGGGAAGGAGTGGAATGGTCAATTGCGCCGCACTAACGGACGTCGGCCGGAAACGTCATATCAACCAGGACTTCATGGTTCTGAACCGGTCGTCGGCCCTCTATATACTCGCCGATGGAATGGGCGGGCATTCCTCCGGTGAGGTCGCCGCGAAAGTTGCTGCAAACGCGGTCAACGATTTCGTGACAATGGCGAACGAACCCCAGGAAATGACCTGGCCTTTCGGCTATAGCGCCACCATTCCCTATGAATACAACGTCCTCAAGACGGCTGTCTCGCTCGCTAATTTGAAAGTCTGTCACCTGGCGGAGTTGGAAGAGCAGTACGCCGGAATGGGATCCACCCTTGTGGCGGTATGGATCAGGGCAGACAAGGCGTTTTACTGCTATGTCGGTGACAGTCGAATCTACCTTTTGAGGGACCGCCAGTTCACTCAGCTGAGCGAGGATGAAACCCTGGTCCGGGAGCTGCTGCATCGTGGCGTTATCACCCCGGAGGAGGCCAAGAATCACCAAATGCGTCACGTCGTGACCAGGGCCATCGGGATGCGCGGGCGCCTGGATGTGGACGTGAGGGAACAGAAACTTCGCCCGGGGGATCTGATCATGCTCTGTTCAGACGGACTCACCGATCGAGTATCGGATGCCGAGCTATGTCAGGAGCTCACTCGCGAAGCGAGCCTGGACGAACTCTGCCGCTCGGTTGTTAATCTGGCCAACCAGGCGGGCGGCGATGACAACATAACGGTTATTCTGTTGCGCTACTAAGGAATTGATAGACTGACAAGCTGAAAACCGGGAAAGAGGCTCACGTTCTCTCCCTGCCTGATTACACGCCATCCCGTCCTCAGCCGTGGGCACTTGTCAGCTCGTCAGCCGCCATCTGAGTGGATCAATGGCTGAAAAGACCATCGGCAGATATAAGATCGAAGGCGAGCTGGGTCGTGGCGCCATGGGGCTCGTGTATAAAGCCTACGACCCTGTTCTGGAGCGTTACGCCGCGATCAAAGTAATGACCACCTCCGGCGAGATGGACGAGGAACTTCGGGCGCGGTTTTTCCGCGAGGCCCGCTCCGCCGCCCGGCTCAGCAACCCTCACATCATTTCTATTTACGACATGGGTGACGATCAGAATCGCCCGTTTATCGCGATGGAATTTGTCGAGGGTGAAGATTTGAAAGCGCTGATTCGGCGCCGTGTTTTCTTTCCATTCGCCCGCAAATTGGACCTTGTCGCGCAAGTCTGTCGCGCCCTTCACTATGCCCACAAGCACGGAGTCATTCATCGAGACGTCAAGCCCGGCAATATCAGGCTGACCACCGAGGGCCAGGTCAAGATCCTGGATTTCGGCCTGGCACGGCTGGGAACTTCCGAAATGACGCGGACCGGCACCCTGATGGGAACACCATATTACATGTCGCCGGAGCAGGCGAAGGGAGCGCGAGAAATCGATGGCAGGAGCGACCTGTTCAGCGTTGGCGTGATCTTGTACGAGTTCCTCTGTTATCGGCGTCCGTTCGAGGCTGATTCTCCGACTGCCGTCTGTTATCAGATTATCGCCGAGCCTCATCCTCCCCTGTCGGTGCATCTGCCTGCTTGCGACAAAGAGATTGAGGCTATCCTGAACCGGG
>DAOTAI010000176.1:0-9778 GCA_035593865.1 Acidobacteriota bacterium | reverse complement strand
CTGTTGGGTGATGGGCGCGGCGGCTTCAAGGATGTGACGAGCGAAGTCGGAATTGATCGCTGCTATGGTGTAGTACAAGCTGAGGTCGGCGATGTTGACGGCGATGGGTGGCCCGATCTCATGCTAGCCAACGGTGGGCCGGAACCGAGTCGTCTTGAACCGGCCGTAATTCTCAGAAACGAAGCCGGGAAGCGCTTTCGCCCACTGGCTTACCTGCCTGATATCGAGCGTCCCAAATCGGCGCGGGGGCTATCGGTCATTGATCTTGATCAAGACGGCAGGCTTGAAGTCTGGCTCGCCGGCGTCGGTGTCTTTGAGATGCAACCGGGATTGTCCCACTGATGAAGCCAACGAACTTTTGACGCGGAGCGCTCAGCCCACTGACGCGCGGTGGTTGAGTGGCGAGCTGTCTTGTAGCGCGCTGTTGCGAAAAAGACGCCCGTAAGGCGATCGATTATGTCACCACAGACTCATTGGGGTCGGACTCTCCAGAGTCCGACACCGGGCCGCAGGCAGCATCAATGGTGCCAGCATCCTCCTGCTGCCATGCCGGACTCTGGAGAGTTCAGCCACAATAAAAGACGCGGCACCTCAACCACCGCCTGGGTCCCGGTTCGTAGTTCGGCTTTAGCCGGGCTTTAAAGCGGTCAGATATCAACAGTTGACCGCTGGGCAACTGCCCGGCTAAAGCCGGTACTACAAACTTGCGATCCCGGCCACATTCCCGTTCGTAGTTCACCCTACACGGGTTCTTGAGGCGGGGCTACAAACCCAGACCGCCTGGCGATGGAGTGCTACGTCTTTTACTGTGGCCGGACTCTCCAGCTCCAGAGTCCGGCCACAATAAAAGACGGGGAACTTTAACCACCGCCTGGGTCCCTGTTTGTAGTCCCGGCTTTAGCCGGGCCTTAAAGCGGTCAGATATCAACAGTTGACCGCTGGGCAACTGCCCGGCTAAAGCGCGGCTAAAGCGGGGACTGCGAACAGAGGGTGCCTCCTGCTCGTTCTGGCGCTCGAGGCGCGGACAGTCGGAGTCCCTTGCCAGAAAACCGCTGCTGGAGCGTCCGGCTACAATAAGAGACGCAGCAACCGCGCCGGGCCTATGAAGCGCCGCGGCCCATTAGCCCGCCACGCCACCTTCAAGCGCCTATTCGAAAGTCCCGGCGTTGTTAGAGCGCAGATCCCGGCTCGTTTGAATCACTGGCCCCACTTCCTGAAGCGGCTGATCGAAGACCGATTTGTAGCCTCCTCCCATGTTCCGCGCGAGCCAGAAGCGGTATTCGCGATCTTCCAGCCGGCTGATAAAGCGCTTTGTAATCGGATCTGTCGCCATCACGACGGCAATTCCCGGCTGGCCCTTGTCGGTGGTAATAGCCAGGACGAGCTCATCCCGAAAATCGCCGCAAATATCGGCCGTCATCAGGAGCCGCGCTTTCGCCAGTATATGCAGAGGATCACCATTCCCTGGCACCAACCCAGTTCCGTCAAACTCACTGATGGATCGGCCATCGCTGCTCAGCAGCTCCCGCGTGCTGTCCCCGTCCCACTCGAAGGGCGTAAATCCGGCAGGAAAAGGCTCGATCAGGGGCTTGCCATCCGCCGAGAAAAGAACCCAGTTGCGGTCGTTATGACCCGCGCGATTGACGGCGCATTCCATTCCTGGCGAGCCCGACCAGATGTCCGCTGTCCAGCCCGCATGTCCATGGGTCCAGCGAGGATCGCTTTCACGATTATGTTTCCACAGGATCTCTCCGGAACTTGCGTCGACCAGATAGGCGCCGGCATGCATGCTGGACTCGATAAGGTAGAAAACCTCGAGTCCTGGACGGTCCGGAAGGTAGTCGTGCACCGAGACGATGTCGGGGTGTTGCCGGTAGATGCACCAGCGTAGAGTACCGTCGGGGTTAAAGTACATCGTTCCGGCGAAGACTTCCTGTTTGCCGTCTCCGTCGACATCGGCCGCCTCGATTTTATGCCCGCCGCTTCCATTAGTTTCTGCGAGGCTCTGGTACTCCCAAAGCTTGTTCAAAGCAGAGTCGTAGGCGGTTATGACTTCGTTATCATATAAGCCCGTCTGCGTAACAATCGCCGGGTTGCGCCCGTCCAGGCAGACGACGGACAGATGGATTCGCGTAGAAGATCGATCAAAATCGCTAATCATCGGCGGCCATTCCACGCGTTTCTTGACGGCTCCGGTCATACCGTCGAGGATGGCGACCCAGTCCTGTTCTTCGGCCTGGAATCGGGTTATAACCTCCGCTTTCCCATCCCCGTCCATATCCCAGACATTGAAAGGAACGTTGTTGTGGTTTCCGAAGCAATGGTCGTGATTGGACACATTTACGCGCCAGAGCGAGCGCCCGTATGAAGTAAACGCTTCAAGTTGAACCGGAATTCCGGGGTCCTGAGACATCTCTACGTTGCCATTGTCGAGACGGATGACGCAATCCATCTGACCGTCACCGTCAAGGTCGCCAAACACCGGGACAACTCCCCCTTGCCGAGCGAGAGGCTGGAAAGTGAAGATTGCTGTCTGTGCTTCCTCGCTCACCGTCACGCCGCACCACTCGGACCGGCGGCCCTTTTTGTCTCGTTTCGGGTCGGTTAAGGGTTGGACGTAGTAGTGATAGCGCTGGCCGGGTTTCAGATCGAAATCGAGAAAGCTCGTTGACTGCGTTATTGGTTCTGAATTGACTCGAAAGCCCGCGTGAGTGCGCGAAACCGACCGGAAAACGTCGAAAGCCGTTTCGGCGGAGTCCGAGGCCAAAAGCGCCCAGGAAAGCAAAACCTTGCCTTTACCCAGAGACTGTGCAACCAGCCGGCGGTGCTGCACACGCCAGTCAGCGCCCTGCGGTGAACGGACCGGACGAAAACCGACGTCCGGTTGCCGGCTCCCGGGGGAAATATTGGCCAGATTGCCGCAGCGAAGGTACTCTGTCCCGCGAGCCCAAGAGCCCCCATAAACGGGTCCGGTTGCCATATGGGGACGTTCCAGGCGGTATTTGAACCGAATCGTCACGGGATCGGGCTGGCTATCCACCATTTGCCAGACGTTACCCGCAGTTCCGTAGAGCCCGTATCCGTTTGGGCTGCCCCAACGCGCAGGTTGAAGGTAGCGCTCCCATCCGTCGAAGCTTCGGCTGCCATCGGCATCGAAGTTGGCGTGCAAAGCGGGATCACCGTCACCCCAGGGGTATTTTTTGCCTTCAAGCCCACCTCTGGCCGCGTACTCGAACTCCACAGTCGTTGGCAGCCGATAAACCCGACCATCCACGGCCGTGAGCCATCGCAGGTAAGAGTTCACATCGTCGCGATTCACGAACACGACCGGGTGGTCCTCCTTGCCCGGCGGAATCTGGCCGTTCTTCCAGTGGAGCGGGGCCGGATGCCTCGTCGCGTCCACGAAAAGCTTGTATTCGAGGTTGGTCACAGGGTGGTCCAGGATTTCGAAGGGTTCGAGGCGCACCAACTGGCGGGGATGAGGGGCGGTAATGTCCCCTGCGTAATAACTGCCGCCGGGAATCAACCGGAAACCCTTCGGCGCGGGTGAACTATCCGCCAACAGCGGCGGGGCAAGCAGGAAACCAAGGATGACGAAAAGAACTGCCCGAAGAGGTGAGGTTTGGTTCATGATGCCCCGATTGTAGTCGCCAAAAACCGTAAGGACCACTTGAAATGAAAGCTACTGGCGCGCTGTTGCCTTCAGGGTAAACTGTGCCTCCTTCACATCTCGGGAATTGCCCCCCACAAAAACCTTGAACGTTCCCGGCTCGGCTTCCCACTTACCGGCGCCGTTGTAAAAGGCTAGGTCCGAGGCGCTCAACGTGAAGGTGACTGCCCCTTCTTCACCAGGCTCGAGGCTGATCTTTTGAAATCCTTTCAATTCCTTGACCGGGCGCGTCACGCTCCCCACCAGGTCCCGAGTGTACAGCTGGACAATTTCAGTTCCGGCGCGTTTGCCGGTGTTCTTGACAGTGACTGTTATGTTCAGCTTGTCGTCAAGTCCAATTTCGTTTGCGCTCAGCCGCGGCTCGGAGTACTCGAACCTGGCATAACTCAAACCATATCCGAAGGGGAACAGAGGCGAGTTGGGAACGTCGGTGTAATGCGACCACACCACCGTGTCCAGCGCATTCGGTCTGCCCGTTGGCTTGTGGTTGTAATAAAGCGGCAGTTGCCCGACATGCCGCGGAAAAGAAACCGGCAGCTTCCCCGACGGTGAATACGCGCCGAAGAGGATGTCGGCTATGGCATGCCCCGCCTGCGAGCCCAGGTGCCATGCTTGCAGCAGCGCGGGAACGTTGTCTGCGATCCAGTTGATTACGACGGGCCGGCCGGTCATCAACACCACAACCAGGTTCTTGTTGACTGCGTAGATTTCGCGAAGCAATTCTTCTTGCAGGCCTTTCAGTCCTATGTCTGCCTGGCTGCGTCCTTCGCCGGACTGGTAGGCATCTTCTCCGACGGCCGCAATCACAACATCCGCGCTACGAGCGATCGCGACCGCCTCGGCAAAACCCGAGCGGTCCTCGGTGTTGTACTGAGACGGTGCCAGGAAGTTGCGTGGACCGACAATCAGCTTTACGCCTTCTGCGTGGACGACATTCGCACTTTGGCCTACAGCGGCCTGGATTCCTTCGAGTAGTGATACCGCGGAATCAGCAATTGCCTGGGCTCTCCAGTTGCCAAGAGGAGAGTCTTTGTCGGCGGCCAGCGGACCTATGACAGCAATTGTCCCTCTTTTTTGAAGAGGCAGCAGGTCCCCTTCGTTTTTCAGCAACACGATGGACTTGCGCGCCACATCCCGGGCCGCATTCACGTGATCCTGGGTCAAAATGGCCTTTTTCTCGCGTACGGGATCGCTGTAGCGGTAGGGATCGTCAAACAGCCCAAGCTCGTATTTGACACGAAGAACGCGCCGAACGGCGTCGTCGATCAACTTTTCATCTACCTTACCGGATCTCACCAGGTTGGCGAGGTGTTGGACATAGGCCCCGCTCTCCATGTCCATGTCGCTGCCGGCCATAATTGCAATCCGGGCTGCCTGAACAGCATCTTCCGCCACACCATGGGGGACCAGTTCGCCGATCGATCCCCAGTCCGAGACCACGAATCCCTGGAAATTCCATTCACCTTTGAGGATTTCCCGCTGGAGGTGAACGCTTGCTGTGGCGGGAACGCCTCCGATCTCGTTAAAAGCGTTCATCACCGTGGCCACTCCGGCCTCTACTGCGGCGTGGAAAGGCGGGAGCACGACGTTTCGCAGTGTGTGCTCGGAAATATCGACCGTGTTGTAGTCCCGGCCGCCTTCAGCGAAACCGTAGCCGGCATAGTGCTTCGCACAAGCGGCAATGGTATCGGTCCTGGAGAGGTCACGTCCCTGGAATCCGCGCACGCGTGCGGCTGCGATCTTCGCTCCGAGGTATGGGTCCTCGCCGGCGCCTTCCATGACGCGGCCCCACCTCGGGTCCCGGCAGATATCGACCATGGGCGCAAAAGTCCAGTGGAGGCCTGCAGCTGCAGCCTCCGTGGCGACGATCCTGGCTGACAACTCAATGGCATCGAGGTCCCAGCTGGCCGCTTCCGCCAGGGGAATTGGGAACATGGTCCGGTAGCCGTGAACAACGTCCAGTCCGAAGATGAGCGGAATGCCGAGGCGGCTGTTTTTCACCGCCAATTCCTGCATCTGCCTGGTCGCATCGGCGCCGGTAACATTCAGCATCGACCCGACCAGTCCCTGTTTGATCTGCTCGTACCGGTCCCGGTTGCTGCCTTCCTGCGGGGGTGGTCCGGTAACATCGAAGGTGCTGCTGTACTGGTTCAGCTGCCCGATTTTCTCCTCCAGGGTCATTTTTTGGATGAGGGCAGTGATCTTAACTTCGATTTCGCCGTTGAGGCGGCCTTGGGCGGAGAGATGACCGATTCCAAGCATGAAGACAAAACCGGCGGCCAACAGAATCCTTACGGTGTTATCCATGAGCAGAGATTCTGTCTAATTGGCCGCGCTTTGCAAGTTAAATCCGTGAGGCCACCGAGCCCCTTAGCTGGTAACCGCAACTCCCCGCCCTCGCAGGTAGGATTTCAATTCGGGGATGGAAATCATGCCGAAATGGAACACCGATGCAGCCAGTAAAATCGACGCGCCTGCCATGACCGCTTCGAAGAAATGCTCGAGCGTTCCTGCACCGCCGGATGCGACTACGCGTGCCTCTACGGAGTCTGCCAGGAGACGGATCAGGGGTAAATCATAACCGGTTCTGGCTCCGTCGCCCGCCTTGCTCGTAGGAAGAATACAGCTCACGCCGATATCGTCGACCCTTTTCGCCCATTCAAGTGCATCCATGCCGGTTGCTGTTCTTCCTCCATCGATGTAAACCTCGTAGCCCGATGGCAGATTCGGGTTTCGGTCAACATCGATGGCTACGGTAACCCGCTCCCGGCCGAGTTCACGCACCATCTCCGGTATCAGTTCCGGATGTCGAAATGCTGCACTGCTGGTCGACACTTTGTCCGCTCCTGCGTTTATAACGTCCAGAGCGGTTTTTACATCCTTAATCCCTCCCCCCACGGTAAAGGGCACCGTTGTCACCGCGGCAACACGACTGACCACATCAAGCATTGTGTTTCGCCCCTCGACCGTGGCGCTGATATCCAGCAGGGCGAGCTCATCCGCTCCGGCCTCGCAATAAGCTCGGGCACATTCCACAGGGTCTCCGGCGTCCCTTATGTTGACGAAATGCACACCCTTGACGACTCGCCCATTCTGCATATCCAGGCAGGGCATAATTCTGACTGTATCGTTCATTTTCTATTCCCGCTGAATCGGCCCACCAAAGCGGGCAAACTAGGCGGGCTATTTTACCTCCTCGACCAGCACTTCTGCTTCTAGTCCGTACGGCAGGGTCCGGTATCTTTTCCGCTCAACGAACATCCGAAGCGCCAGGTAGACAACCGGAAGGATTCCCGCCACGATGAATATCACATCTCCCGGCATGCGCAGCCATTCGATCAGGCGAACCGCTGGCTGTTCGAAAAACTCCGGCGCCCTGGCATGGACATAGCCATTCTGAAAAGCGTCGTAAAGCTGCAGGATGCCCATTGGCACAAGATTGACGAACAACATCATGGCGAGGCCGATGTTCAAGCCCCAAAACGACAGCTTCATGGCGCGTTCGCTTCTGCGATCCGGCGGGATGAAATAGCGCGCGACAAACATGAAGAAACCGATGGCGAGCATCCCATAGACGCCCATCATGGCGCCATGCCCGTGATTGGCTGTGAAGGCAGTTCCGATTTCGTAATAGCTGACGATCGGGAGGTTGATAAGGAAACCAAAAACACCAGCGCCAAGGAAATTCCAGAAACCGACGGCAATCAAGAACATTACTGCCCATTTATGCGGGAACTGCCGCGGCGTCACCTCGAGAACTGAAGCCCCACCGACAGGACTTCCAAGCTGCATAAACCTCCAGGCTTCGTAGCTGAGTAAGACGAGGGGAATAACCTCCATTGCCGAGAAGAAAGCGCCTAAGGCCATATGCTGCGCGGGTGCACCGCTGAAATAGAGATGGTGCATGGTGCCTATCACGCCGCCGACTGAGTACAGGATTACATCCAGGTAAATGACCCGAGTCGCCGTGGTTTCTCGGACAACGCCGATCAAAACGAAAATGTAGGCGACCATAATGGTAGTGAACAGCTCCAGGAAGTCCTCCACCCAGAGGTGAACAACCCAGAAACGCCAGAAATCCATTACCGCGAAATTCGTGCTTTTGCCGAAGGCCAGGCCGGCTGCATAAAAGACAGGGATCGATAAGGCACTGTACAGAAAGAGAAACGGCATATTGCCAGGGTGTTCCTGGGGTAGCCGGTTACGGAGACCGCGAAACAGGATGGCAACCCAGAGAAGCATTCCGATGACCAGCAGGATCTGCCACAGCCGGCCAAGATCAAGGTATTCCCATCCCTGGGTGCCCACCCAGAACCAGGGACCTTCTTGGGTAAAATAACCCTTGATGCTGGCGGCTTCCCCGGCCAAGCTGCCGACTACTACCAGGACAACCGCGCCAAATAAGGCGATGGCAAGTTTATCCTGATGCCTGGGCTCGCGACGCGCGATCATGGGAGCAAGGAAAATCCCCATGCTCAGGAAACTTGCGGACACGAAAAAGAGAGCGAGCTGCAGGTGCCACATCCGACTCAGGTTGTATGGCAGCCAATCGGATATGTTGATTCCGTAAAAACCTTCCGGTTCGGCATGATAGTGCGCATTCACGCCTCCCAGCAGCCCCTGTACCAGGAACAGGCCCGCTACCACCAGGAAGTACCAGGCGGTAGCTCGTTGCGACGGAGTCAGGCGGACTTGCTCAGGAGGACGAAAATCGGGAGGACGAGCCTCGGCTTCGTCGGCTCTGCGCCAGCCCAGCAAATCGTACTTCCCGACAGCAAAAAGCACGATTCCAATTCCTCCCAGAAGCGCGATCAGGCTCAAAACGCTCCAAAGGAACGCCTGGGCCGTAGGGGCGTTGCCAACCAAAGGCTCCGGCGGCCAGTTATTGGTATACGAATAGTCTTTGCCGGGGCGGTTGGCTGCCGCCACCCATGCCGCCCATGCGAAATAGGTGGTGAGGTCGTGGAGCTCTTCAGGATCACGGATCTCCGGTCGTCGCAGTCCCCGCTGTTCTCGACCTTCGGCGAACCATTGGGAGTAAAACTCTTGCATTCGTCGAAAGGCTTCGACCTGGCCGCTCGTCAAGACCAACGTGCTCTGCGATGAATCGTACCGATTCACCTTCCACTCAGAACGAACACGTGCCTCGATATCCGGAGTCGCTTCCCCTCCCCCGGCATAGTACTGCTGCATTGCCAAAGCGGCTTCGTGCAGGTACTGGGCCGTAAAGTCGGGTCCCAGGTAGGCGCCGTGCCCGAAAATAGTGCCAAACTGCATTAGTCCGTATTTCTGAAAAATATGCTGCCCGGACATGATGTCTTCGCCGGTAAAGACAACCTCGTTATCGGGAGACACGACCCGGTCAGGGATGGGAGGATGCTCCCCGTAAATTGAGTAAGCTAGGTACCCCAGAACGGCAAAGCCAATGATGAATGTGAGGATAGCGCACTGCAGCCATAGAGACGAAATCACCATAGGACGACGGGACGGAGTTGCCATCGCGATGCCTCCTTTGATCTTTGGCTAATCGTTACAGGATTTGCTGGAATGTTCAACCTGCCGGGTTTACAAGTATGTAAGTAGGGCGGGGAGAGGTATCGATAATGTCACCAGAGATTTATTGTGGTCGAACTTTCCAGCTGGAGAATCCGGCCACGATAGAAGACGGGGAACCTCAACTACCGCCAAGTTCCCATCTTTATAGTTCCGCCTTCCAGGCGGGCTCTGGACATTGGCGGAAAACCAACATTTTCGGCACGCCGGAGGCGTGCGAGGAAAGTAGCCGGGGGTGGAGCGTTTTTTAGCGACACCCCCGGAAATGGACCGGAAAGGGCGTCCCACTCTGAAGGAGTGGGAGGAAAAAACCCCTCGCACCCTTACCAAGGTGCGGTACTACTTCTCTCCCGTTTCCGGGGGTGTCGCCAAAAAAAATGCACGCCTCCGGCGTGCCGTATCTCTCAGTATGACAATCTCAACGTCAACAACGTCTTCTTCGGCTTTACACGACTGTGTATTTTTCGCCAAACTCCACGTCCCGCCTTTAGGCGCCCTTTAGGCGGGCCTTAAAGCGGTCAGATATCAACAGTTGACCGCTGGGCAACTGCCCGG